>DATNQI010000091.1 GCA_036704125.1 Pantanalinema sp.
CATGACCGTCAACACTCGCTCCCGGCCCTTTCGGTCGCCTCGAACGCCGAGCGCGCCGATCCCATGTTGGGATCGGCGCGCTCGGCGTGCGGGTTGAAGGGGGTTGCTTCAGCCTAGTCCAGGTAGAAGGAGGTGACGACCTTGTGCTTCTCCTGGGCGTACTTGACCGACTCCATGAGGGTGTGGCTGGAGTGGTAGAGGAAGCAGATGAGCTGCTGACAGCTGTCGATGATCTCCTGGTTGCACATCTGCGAGGCCTGCGCCAGGGTCAGCAGGCGGCGCTCGGAGTGCTCGCGCACGTTGGGCAGGGTGCTCAGGAGCTCCTGGCTCTCGGCGCTCTGCTGCGACAGGGTCTGGGGCAGGACGACCGTGAGGTTGCCGGGGTTGGCGCGCTGCACGCCCTTGATGACCGCCGAGTTGGTGCCGGCGGCGCCCGAGGTGAGGACGTTGTTGCCGGTGAGCGCCAGCGCGTAGGCGAGCATCTCGATCAGCTGCTGGTGGGTCAACGAGATGTGGCGGGTGCCGAGGATCGCGATCTTCTTGGAGCCGGACGACTGGATCGTCTGGAGCTCGGCCATGAAGGCGTCGACGGTCTGGGGCGAAGCGGTGGTAACGTCCATAGGATGCGGGGTCCCCCTCGAGTGAGTGATAGGTGGTCAGCGATCCCCGGGCCGCCGGGTCAAGGTCTCGACGCCGGCTCTTCGAGCCCATAAACTAAGGATTGTCCCGAGAGAATAGCACGGTTGATTCTCTCCCGTCCAGCGGTTAAGGAGAAGTCATGGCCACCCTCAATCCGGTGCAGCAAGCGGCTGTCGAGCACGTCCAGGGCCCGCTGCTGATCCTCGCGGGGGCCGGATCCGGCAAGACCCGCGTCCTGACTCACCGCATCGCCCACCTGCTGCGCGAGCACCACGCCCGCCCCCACGAGATCCTGGCCGTCACCTTCACCAACAAGGCCGCCAAGGAGCTCAAGGAGCGCCTCGACGTCCTCCTTCAGGCCGACGACATCAAGGCCTACGGCATGTGGGTGGGGACCTTCCACTCGATCTGCGCGCGGATCCTGCGCGAGGACATCGAGCTGCTTGGCGATCGCTACCGGCGCAACTTCGTGATCTACGACGACTCCGAGCAGCTGACGGTGGTCAAGGACGGACTCGCCCGCCTGGCCCTCGACGACAAGGCCTACCCCCCGCGCTCGGTGCTCTCGGCCATCTCGCGCGCCAAGAGCCACGGCCAGGACGTCGCGCGCTACCAGGCCGAGGCCCGCGGCCGCACCGCCCAGGCCATCGGCAGCGTCTACGCCTACTACCAGCAGGAGCTGGTGCGCCAGAACGCCCTGGACTTCGACGACCTGCTGCTGCTGGCGGTCCGTCTCTTCCGGGCGGCCCCCGACGTCCTCGACAAGTACCGCAAGCGCTTCAGGCACGTGCTGGTCGACGAGTACCAGGACACCAACCAGACCCAGTACCAGCTGGTCTCGCTCTTGGCCTCGGGCCACCACAACCTGTGCGTGGTGGGCGACGTGGACCAGAGCATCTACTCGTTCCGCGCCGCGGACTTCCGGATCATCCTGCAGTTCCAGCAGGACTTTCCCGACGCCAGGGTCGTCACCCTCGTGGAGAACTACCGCTCGACCGGCCGCATCCTGGAGGCGGCCAACGCCGTCATCGAAAACAACACCGAGCGCTACCCCAAGGAGCTCTGGACGAGCAACCCCGAGGGCGAGAAGCTCACGGTCTACGAGGCCGAGGACGAGCGGGGCGAGGCCGGCTGGGTGGTCGAGCAGATCCGGGGGCCCTTGCGGCAGGACGGTTACGGCCCCGAGGCGATCGCCGTGCTCTACCGCACCAACGCCCAGTCCCGCGCCTTCGAGGACGAGCTGATGCGCTGGGGCATCCCCTACCGCCTGGTGGGCGGCACCCGCTTCTACGAGCGCCGCGAGATCAAGGACGCCATCGCTTACCTGCGCCTGGCCTTCAACCCCTCCGACGACGCGGCCTTCTGCCGGATCGCCAACGTCCCGCGCCGGGGCCTCGGCGCCACGAGCCTGGGCAGGCTCGAGGAGTTCGCACGCGAGAAGGGCGTCTCCATGCTCGAGGCGGCCCTCGGCGAGGTGAGCGCCCTGGGGCCCAAGCCCCGCAAGACCCTCGCCGACTTTTCCGCCTGGATGATGGAATGGCACCGCAAGAGCGAGGACCTGGGCGTCCACGAGACCCTCGCGCGCATGCTCGACGAGAGCGGCCTCTTGGCCGACTACCGCCGCGACGACACCGTCGAGGGCCGCGCCCGGGTCGAGAACCTGGAGGAGCTGGTGACGGGCGCGCGCCTCTTCTCGGAAGAGAGCGACGATCCTTCGCTGGGGGCCTTCCTGCTGAGCGCGGCGCTCGTCTCGGACGCCGACCAGGCCGCCGAGGGCGAGGCCGTCACCCTCATGACCCTGCACTCGGCCAAGGGCCTGGAGTTCCCCGTGGTCTTCCTGGCCGGGATGGAGGAGGGGCTCTTCCCCCACAAGCGCACCCTCGACCACCCCGAGGAGATCGAGGAGGAGCGCCGGATCTGCTACGTGGGCATCACCCGCGCCCGAGAGCGCCTGTTCCTGAGTCACGCGGGCCGGCGCATGCTCTTCGGCCAGACCCAGTACGCCACCCCCTCGCGCTTTCTGGAAGAGCTGCCCGCGGAGCTGGTGCGGACCATCTCGCGGGTCGTTCCCGACGCGCCGCGCAGGGCGATCGCCCGGCGCGAGGAGGCGTGGCTCGACGAAGGCCTGGATGTTTCATGGTCCGAGGATCCGGGCATAGAGGAGGCGAGGGGCCGTTCACTGCGCCGAGCCCCCTCGAAGCCTCCCGCCGAGGTTTCTGCCCCCTTCGCCATGGGCGATCGCGTCGTTCACCCGGCCTTCGGGCACGGGGTCGTCGCCCGGATCATCGGATCGGGCGAACGAGTCTGCCTCGCGGTCTCCTTCCCCGGCCTGGGCCAGAAGATCCTCGATCTGCGCTTCGCGCCGCTGGAGAGGCTGGACTAGCCAGGCGCTTCGTTTTCGTTTCTCGTTGCCGCGCCCGCAGCAAGGCGGGTGGCGCCGGAGGTGGATGTTGAACCAGAGACCAGGCACCTCGGATCTCCCGCAGGAGATCCAGCTGACCATCCCCATATTGCAGAATATGGAGGTCGCCGCGACCCAGACCGCCGAGGCCGTTGCCGGGTTCATGGACTTCGATTCCGACCAGATCGACGAGCTCAAGCATGCCCTCATCGAGGCCTGCATCAACGCCTTCGAGCACTCCAAGTCCCAGGAGAACAAGGTCTACATCCGCTTCGTGATGCGCCCCGACGACCTGATGGTGGTCATCCAGGACTACGGCCAGGGCTTCGACCGGGAATCGGTGCCCACGCCGGACATCGGCGCCAAGATCGGCGGCAAGGACGACTACAAGCGGGGATGGGGCCTCATGCTCATCGAGAGCATGGTGGACTCCGTCGAGATCGTCTCCGGTGAGACCGGGACGATGATTACCATGATCAAGCTTCGGCAAAAGGGAGGTTCCCAGTGATCAACCAGTTCGCGGTCACCGTGCGCAAGGAGGGCGATTACGCCGTGCTCTACACGGACGGCTACATCAACAACCTCGGCGGCGAGAAGATCGGCGAGGCCGCTCTCGCGTTGCTGGGCGAGGGCGTCAAGCGCCTCGTCATCAACATGGAGAAGTCGACGGTCATCAACTCGATCGGCATCTCCATCCTGATCGAGGTGATCGAGAAGGTGCAGGAGATCAACGGTTCGCTCGCCTTCTGCGGCCTGACCAAGACCATCTCCAAGACCTTCACGATCATGGGCCTCGCCCAGTTCTCCATCATCGCGGAGAGCGAAGAGCAGGCGATCAGCGCCCTGGCCTGAGCCCCCGGGAAGACCTCCTTTTGAAGCCCCGAGCCGGAGAAACCATGGAGCCCGACGTCGAAAACACCAGCGAGCTGCTGGATCGCCTCCTGATCTGCCTGTCGGGTCTGGGGGACATGGCCGCCGAGATCACGAGCAACTCGAACCTGAAGGGCTCCATGCGCACGGTGCTGCGGATGATCAAGGGCACCTTCGCCATCTCGAAGGCCACCATCGTCCAGTGCCAGCCCGAGACCCGCCGCCTGACCATGCTGGCGGCGATCGGGGTCGAGGAGCGGCTGGTGCTCAAGCTGAGCGATCGCGCCGAGCGCTTCTGGCTCTCCAACGACACCCCGCTCGACGCCGAGGCGATGGAGCGCGAGCCCGCCCTGCGCCACTTCCTCGCCCAGAACGAGGACGTGCTCGCGCAGCTGCCGACCACCCTGTGGATCCCCCTGGTCATGAAGGGCCAGTTCTACGGCCTCTTGGTCCTCTCGGACAAGCTGGGCGGCGCGCCGTACTCGGCGACCGACCGGGACCTGCTGGGGGTCATGGCGCGCCAGATCGCGGTCGCGCTCCACAACCACGCCCTCAACTTCAAGCTGGATCTCAAGGTCGTCGAGCTGGAGCGGCTTCACGAGATCTCGAGCATCATCCACTCGAGCCTCAACCGCCAGACCATCGTCCGCGAGCTGGTCGGCAACGCGGTGTCGCTGCTCAACGCGCGGCGCGGCATCCTCATGAGCTACGACGACCACGCCCAGCAGTTCGAGTTCGAGGCCGCCTTCGGCTTCACCTACTGGCCGGTCGGCTCCCGCTTCAAGGTCAGCGAGCTGTGGCTCGAGGACGTGCTGCGCTCGGGCGAGGGCCAGATCTGGCACGACCCGCTCATGATCCCGGCCGAGCTGGACAGCTTCACCTGCCTGGCGGTGCCCATCAAGGTCAGAGACCGGGTGGTGGGCGTCCTTGCCGTCTTCGACAAGGAGGCGGGGATGGGCATCGGCTCGTTCACCGACAGCGATTGCCAGCTCCTCGCGGCGCTCGCGGTCCAGGCCGCGGCCAGCATCGAGAACGCGCGCCTCTACGAGCTCGCCACCGTCGACGGCCTCACCAAGCTCTACATCCGGCGCCACTTCGAGCAGCGCTTCGTCGAGGAGATGCGCCGCTCCCAGCGCTACGGCTCGCCCCTGGGCCTGATGATGATCGACATCGACTTCTTCAAGAAGTTCAACGACAGCTACGGCCACGCCACCGGCGACGAGGTCCTCAAGCTGGTCGCCGCCACCATCCGCAAGTGCGTCCGCGAGGACCTGGACATCCCCGCGCGCTACGGCGGCGAGGAGATGATGGTCCTGATGCCCGAGACCGGCCCCGAGGGCGCCGTGCTGCTCGCCGAGCGCATCCGCCAGGCCATCGAGTCGACGGATTTGCCCGGCCCCAACGGCGAGACCCTGCACGTGGCCGTCTCCATCGGGGTGGCGACTTTCCCCGAGCACGCGACCAGCGAGGATCAGCTGATGGAGCTCGCCGATCAGGCCCTCTACGTCTCCAAGCGCACCGGCCGCAACCGGGTGACGCTCTACGCTCCCGAGGCCACGGCGCACGAGGTTTCTTAGCCATCTTGCACTAGTCCCTCGCTTGGCCCCTCCCTAGCATGGCTTCGCCGGATGCCATCGCAGAGGAGGGGCTTCATGTCGCACCCGATCGCACAGTCGCACGCACAGCCGATCGCAGACCACCTGAGCACCGGGGCTCACCTCCAGCACGCCCAGTTCCCCGTCGAGACCCTGCCTCTCGATGTCGTCGCGCCCCTTCTGGGGCCGGTCACCTGGGGGGCTGTTCTGGCCTCGCTCCTGGTGCTCGGCTACTCCATGCTGCTGGCGCGCAACGTGGTGGCCCAGCCCGCGGGCAACGCGCGCATGCAGGAGATCTCGGGGGCCATCCAGGAGGGGGCCATGGCCTACCTCAACCGGCAGTACCGCACCATCGCGGTGGTCGGGGTGGTGCTGGCCATCCTGCTGGGCTTCGCCTTCCAGAGCCCGGTGCCCACCATCGGCTTCGTGATCGGGGCGGTGTTCTCGGCGCTCGCGGGCTACGTGGGCATGAACATCTCGGTGCGCGCCAACGTTCGCACGGCCCAGGCCGCCGAGAAGGGTCTCGCCTCGGCCCTGTCGGTGGCCTTCAAGGGCGGGGCGGTGACCGGCATGGCGGTCGTGGGCCTGGGGCTTCTGGGCGTGGCGGGGATCTTCCTGGCCCTGTGGAGCGGCCCCGGCGAGGTCGAGCAGTTCAACATGGCCATCGAGGGCCTCGCCTTCGGCGCCTCCTTGATCTCCTTGTTCGCGCGCCTGGGCGGGGGCATCTTCACCAAGGCGGCCGACGTGGGCGCCGACCTGGTGGGCAAGGTCGAGGCGGGCATCCCCGAGGACGACCCGCGCAACCCCGCCGTCATCGCGGACAACGTGGGCGACAACGTGGGCGACTGCGCCGGCATGGGGGCGGACCTCTTCGAGACCTACGTGGTGACCATGGTCGCGGCGATCCTGCTCGGCCAGATGGCCTTCCCCGGCTCGGCGGTGGGGGTGATCTTCCCGCTGGCGCTCGGGGGGGCGGCCATCGTGGCTTCGATCGTGGGGTCCTGGTTCGTCAGGCTCGGCGCCAACAACGCCATCATGGGCGCCCTCTACAAGGGCACCATCGTCTCGACGGTCATCTCGGCGGTCCTGTTCTACTTCATCAACCAGGCGATCACGGGCCAGGTGGCCTACTTCCTGGCCTCGCTGGTGGGGCTCGCGGTCATGGTCCTCATCACGGTGATCACCGAGTACTACACCTCCACGGCGTATCGCCCGGTCCGCGAGATCGCGAAGGCCTCCCAGACGGGGGCCGCCACCAACATCATCGCGGGCCTCGCGGTGGGGATGGAGTCGACGCTCGCCCCCATCCTCGTCATCGCGGGCGGGATCGCCGCGGCCTACTACGCCACGGTGGGGCTGGCCGACACGATCGCAGCGTCGCTGCCCGCGGGGGTGGTGCCGCCCAGCCCGCTCATCGTGGGCACGTACGGCATCGCGATCGCAGCCGTCGCCATGCTCTCGAGCACCGGGATGGTGGTGGCCATCGACTCGTTCGGTCCCATCACCGACAACGCGGGCGGCATCGCCGAGATGAGCCACATGCCGCGCGAGGTCCGCACCATCACCGACAGCCTGGACGCGGTGGGCAACACCACCAAGGCTGTCACCAAGGGCTACGCGATCGGCTCGGCGGGGCTCGCGGCCCTGGCGCTCTTCATCACCTTCACCCAGCGGGTGGACACGGCCTTCGCCGAGGAGGCCGCGCGGCTGGGCAGGAGCTTCGCGCCCATCGCCTACACCCTCCAGGATCCGCTCGTCATCATCGGCCTCTTCATCGGCGGGGTCCTGCCCTTCTTCGCGAGCTCCATGTTCATGAACGCGGTGGGCGAGGCGGCCCAGTCGGTCATCGTCGAGGTGCGCCGCCAGTTCCGCGAGATCCCGGGCATCATGGAAGGAACGGGCAAGCCCGAGTACGGCAAGTGCGTCGACATCGTGACGAAGTCGGCCATCCGGCAGATGCTCCTGCCCGGCTTCCTGGCGGTGGCCGTGCCCCTGGTGGTGGGCTTCGTGGGCGGGCCCAGGGCCCTGGGGGGGGTGCTGGCCGGCGTCATCCTCACCGGCCTCATGATGGCCCTCATGATGGCAACAGGCGGCGGAGCGTGGGATAATGCCAAGAAGTACATCGAGATGGGGGACTTCGGCGGCAAGGGCTCCGAGGCCCACAAGGCGGCGGTGGTCGGCGACACGGTGGGCGATCCCTTCAAGGACACCGCGGGTCCCGCCCTCAACCCGATGATCAAGATCGTCAACATCGTGGCGCTCCTGATGATCGGCCTGATGGTCCACCGCGCCTTCTAGCGCGACTAGCCCTCCGCTCCCTCTCTTCCCCCCGCCCCCCGGTGGGGCGGGAGAGCGTCCAACAATACTGTTCCCTCCAGCCGCCCACGGCGGCCAACGTCGACACATGCCTGGTTTTGTTGGATGCTCTTAGGGGGTGGGGGGATACAATCAAGTTCCTTTGAACTCCGGGAGAGAATCTTGCTCGAGTGGTTGCTCCGGGTCGTCGGCTACCTCAGCCTCTTCGCGGCCGTCTGCTATCTGGTCTATCTCTTCCTCCCCGTGGAGGAGGGGGGCCTGCGCAGCCGCATCGACGCCTGGGCCTCGCGCCTGCTTTCCGGCGACTTCGCCTCGTTCGCCGTGCCGCGAGCGCGCATCGTGCGCCGCACGCCCGCCGAGCAAGGGGCCGCCATGGCGCTGGTCGAGGGCTACGACGCGGACCACGCCGCGCGCATCGCAACCACCGCCCGCCTCCTGGGTGAGGCGGCGGGCCTCGACGCCGAGGCCCTGGCGGCCCTGGCCGAGGCGGCGTACCTTCACGACGTCGGGGAGGCGGACTTCGCCGAGATCCTCGCCAAGACCGCTCCGCTCTCGGTGGAGGAGCGCGATCGCCTGGGATCCCATCCGATCGTCGGCGAGGGGGTGGCGCGCGCCATCGCCGACGAGCCTGACACGGCCTGGTGGGTGCGCTGGCACCACGAGCGCTTCGACGGCACGGGCTATCCGGACGGCCTGGTCGGAGACGAGATTCCCCTGCCCGCCCGCATCCTGGCGGTGGCGGACGCCTTCGAGGCCATCACCCACGCGCGGCCCTATCGCCAGGCGCTCGATCCCCAGGACGCCCTGACGGAGCTTCGGAACCTCGCGGGCCTGCACTACGACCCGCGCCTCATCGCCCTCTTCACCGACAAGGTCTTCCCCGCGCTCGCGGAGGGGCAGCAGGTTTCTGAAGTCGGAAGCTAAGCGCGTCTCAATCAGTCCACGACGCTGACGCCGAGCATGGCGGCGAAGTAGCCGGAGAGCTCCATGAGCTGCCCCGCGTCGATCACCATGCCCTTGAGGTCCTCGGGCCGGGCGCCGATCCCTTCCAGGTGGGCCCCCCTGAAGTCCGCGCCGACGAGCTGCGCTCCGCTCAGCTGCGCGCCGGTGAGGTCGGATCCCGCGAAGCTCACCCCCCGCAGGTCCGCGCCCTGGAAGTCCGCCTCTCGCAGGACGCACCGCTCGAAGCGCGCGCGGTCGAACCTGGCGAAGCGGAACTGGGCGAAGTCGAGCTTGCAGTCCACGAAGCGCACGTCGTGAAACGTTGCCTGGACGGCCTTGAGACCGGTCATGCGCCCTTCGAGCACCTCGACGCGCTCGAGCGAGGCATCCCCCAGGTCCACGTTGGAAAGGTCGCTGCGCTTGAAACGGAGGTCCCGCAGCCTGGCGCGCTTCATCCGTGCCCCCGAGAGGCGCCCCTGCTCGATCAGGACGTGCTCGAGCCTGAGGTCGTCCCCCAGCCCCGCCGAGAAGTCCCACCCGTTCAGGGCGAGGTCGCTCAGCTGCGATCCCTTGCCTATCTCGGGCGGAAAAAGAGGCGCCTGCAGCGTCTCGGAAAGATCCGGCGCCTGGATGCCGAGGGGGGCGGGTTTCTTGCGGGGATTGGCCAAGAGATGGGCTCCTAGAGTAGACCTGCCTGGGTCAGGGTGGTGTCCACGTTGGCGCGGAAGTGCGGGCGCACCTGCTCGTCGTAGAGCTTGCCCAACAGCGAGCCCACGGCGATGCCGCCCAGCATCCCGAGGGCGGTGCCGAGGAAGGGGATGGGGATGAGGGTGCCCACCACGGCGCCCACCACCGAGCCGAGGGTGCCCGCGGCGGTGTAGGCGAAGCCGTCGGCCACGGTGTTGACCGCGAACTGCTTCTTGGTGAGGTTGCCCTGCTGGAGGTCCTGGAAGTTCGAGAAGGCCGCGAGCGGGAAGGAGAGCAGCGCCGAGAGCCCCGCCGTCTTGAGCAGGCCGAAGGGCGAGAGGATCTGCTTGAGCATGCCGCCGAGGGTGGTCTTGTACGCTCCGCCGGCCCGCATGCTGCTGGTGGCGGCAGCCTGGCGCATCTGCGGGATGCGGACGGCAGCGGGAGCGCCCGCTGCGAGGCCAAGCGAGGGAGCGGCAGGGCGCGAGCTGGGCGGATACGAGACCACCGGGCTATTGAGACTGACGGCCATGGGGCACCTCCGAGACGCGGATCGCTTCAAGAGGGATTGTCGGGGCGGGATCCGCCGAGGCGGTAAACTCCTCGGCAAGCTTTCGTTAAGCTTAGACTACCAGCCCTTGAGCCCCCACCAGAACAGGCCCCAGAGCTGCACCAGGGCGCCCGCGAGGGTGACGGCCACGAGCAGCGGGGTCACGCGTCCCTTGGTGCCCGAGGCGATGAGCAGCATGCAGAAGGGCAGGAAGTCGACCGAGTAGCGCCGCCCGAACTGGGCGTAGCCCGACCAGTAGTAGAACAGGTACATGGACAGGATGCCGAGGCAGGCGGCGAGCGCGAGCAGGTCGAGGCGCTTGCGGTAGTCGGCCTTGAGGGCGAAGACCAGCGCGGGCAGCGAGAGGAAGATGCTGAAGCCGTCCATGGTGGGGTCGAACCATGGGAAGCTTGGCAGGCGCTGGGGTAGCTTGAGGAAGTAGCCGTGGAACTCCTGGGCGAAGTAGTTGAGGTGGAAGATTCCCCAGCGCAGGAACTCGCCCGGCGTGGTGTCGACGATGACGCGCTTGTAGCCGTTGTCGAAGGGGGTGCCGAAGCGCGCGGCGTTGTAGAAGGCGTTGAAGGCCAGGAGCGCGCCCAGGGCCGCCGCGAAGGTCGCGGCCTTGTGCCGGAACGACTTGCCCCCCGTGGCGCGGTCGTCGCGCCACAGCATGCCCGCAAAGAAGGGCAACGAGAGGAGCACCGGCTGGCGCGAGAGGACGGCGAGGCCGAAGCCGAGGCCCACCAGCCAGCCGCGCTGCTTGCCCAGCGTCTCGTGGATGGCGAGCATCAGCCCGAGCACCGCGACCACGTGCATCATGGCCCAGGTGTTGCCGCTCTGGCCGCTGTAGAACCAGAACAGGGAGCCCGCCCCGAAGAGCCCCGTCAGCCAGTAGCGCGCCTGGCCGACCACGCCGATGCGCGGCAGGGTGTCGTGCCAGAGGGCGACGGCCACCGCCCCGAGCGCCGCCGAGAACAGTGCCTGGTGGAACCCCAGGCCGAACACGGCGACG
This sequence comes from Pantanalinema sp., assembly GCA_036704125.1. Taxonomy (NCBI): domain Bacteria; kingdom Bacillati; phylum Cyanobacteriota; class Cyanophyceae; order Leptolyngbyales; family Leptolyngbyaceae; genus Pantanalinema; species Pantanalinema sp. The sequence goes on from DATNQI010000091.1 coordinate 11,013, forward strand.
AAGGGCAGCATCAGGAGGGCAGGGGCAATGCCGTAGGCCACGTAGGCATGCCCGGCCACGCGGGTCATCTCGAAGTGCTTCGGCGGGTCGATCAGCGCGAAGCTGCCGTGCAGCATGGCGCTCGCCAGGTGGACGTGGGCGTTGTAGGGGGTCCAGCGCAGGGCGCCCGAGAGGGCGTAGAGCCCCCAGAACACGAGGAAGACCCCGAGCAGCTCGTCCCAGGGACGAGGCGGTCGACTCGGAGTCTCGACGAGGGGTAGGGCGCTTTCTTGCGGCATCGAATGCATGACCCCTCTAGAAGTTGTTGCCGAAGGGGTTGGGGATGCCCGTCCCGCCCTCGTTCGGGTTGCGGTTGAAGGGGTTGGCGGGCCTGCCGTCGTTGGGGTCGCCGAAGGC
>DATNQI010000092.1 GCA_036704125.1 Pantanalinema sp.
GCGTCTCGCCCGCCCCGACACCGATCGCTTCGTCCCCTGGGGCCGGCAGAAAGCGCGACCGCTCGCTCGATTCCTCGCCAAGCAGCGCTTGGCGCGTCCTGTCATGGAGCGTTTGCCCGTGCTCGCCGCAGGCGACGACGTGCTCTGGGCGGTGGGGATACGGCGATCGGCCCACGCCCCGATCGGCCCGGCGACGCGGCGCATCGTGAGAGCGATCGGCGAAAAGCCGCAGGGGGCCGGATGAAACCTCCGGCCCCCCGCGGCTTTTCGCTTACTTGCCCAGCAACGCCGGGACGCCGATCCGCCGCTCGAGGGATCGCGCCAGCTCGCCCAGCTTGAAGAAGGCCACCGTCTCCTGGAGGCTCTGGGCCTGGTGGCTGAGATCGTCCGCGGCCTTCGCCACCTGCTCGGTCGCAACCGCCGCCTCCTGCGAGCTCCTGCTCAGGCTGTCGACGGCGATCACCACCTGCCCCGCCCCCTGGCGCTGCTCGGAGGTCGCGTAGGTGACGGTCTTGGTGAGCTGGGCCATCTCGCCCACCGCCTCCGTGACCTGGTCGTTGATCGACGCCATCTGCTCGGCCGCCGCCACGATCTGCTGGCTGGCGCGAGCCTGCTCGCTGGTCGCGGCCGAGACCTCGCTGAGCAGGACGTTGACCTGCTGAGCGGCATCCTTGATCCTGCCGAGCGCCTCGCCCGTGCGATTGGCAAGCTCGGCCCCTTCCGTCACCTTGGCGGCTCCCTCCCGGGTCACGCCGACGGCCTGGGTGGTCTCCTGCTGGATGCCCTTGATGAGAGCACCGATCTCACCGGTCGCCTTCGCCGAGCGCTCGGCGAGCTTGCGGACCTCGTCGGCGACCACCGCGAAGCCCCGGCCCGCCTCGCCCGCCCGCGCCGCCTCGATGGCGGCGTTGAGCGCCAGCAGGTTGGTCTGCTCGGCGATGTCGTCGATCACCTCGATGATTGCCCCGATCTCGCCCGAGCGCTGATCGAGCAGGTGGATGGTCTCGAGGATGCCCCCCATGGTGTCCGAGATGGCCTTCATCCCGGCGATCGTCTCCATGACGGCCGCCTCGCCGGCATCCGCGGCCGAGGAGGCCCGGTCGGAGACTTGGCTGGCGTGGGCGACGTTGCCCGCCACCTGCTGGATGCTCGCCGCCATCTCGGCGATCGCGCTGCTGGTCTGGGTGACGGCCGCCGCCAGCTCGTCGGATTGCCCCCGGACGAGGGTCACCTTGTTGCCGAGGGTCTGGACGCTCGCATCCACGGACTGGAGGTTCGCCGCCATCTCCTCCATGGCCGCCGACGTCTCCTCGGCGCTCGACGCCTGGACCGCCGTCGTCTTCGAGAGCTCAGCACTCGAGCTGCCCACCTGCTCGGCCCCCGCCCCGACCGAATCGGCCGCTGAGCGAACCTGACCCACCACCTCGCGCAGCCCCTCGATCATGTCAGAGATGGCGTTGCCGAACTGGTCGCGCTCGCTCTTCGGGGTCACGGACCGGCCAAGATCCCCCCGGCTCATCGCCTCGGCCACCGACGCCACCTCCTTGAGGTAGGCCATCATCTGGTGGAAGCAACGGGCCAGATCGCCCAACTCGTCCCGGCTCGTGACCTCGACGTTCTGATCCAGCTCGCCCTTTGCGATGCCCTCGGCGGCCAGCGCGACGGCCTTGAGCCCCCGGGAGATGGTGCGGCCGAGGTAGAAGGCGATCGCGCCCCCGAGGGCGATCGCCGCGACCAGGAGTCCAAGGACCAACACCCGGACCTGCCCGTAAGCTCGCTGGCTCCTCTCGCTCGCGTTCTTGGCGACGTCCTCCTTGCTCTTCGCCAGCGCGACCATCTCGTTGTCGATCCGATCGATGATCGCGCGAGCGTTGTTGCTGACTTGGAGAGCCTCGGCGTTCGCATGCCGCCGGGCGAGCCCGACGATCTGCGCCTGGTAGGGCTGCCATTCCTTGAGGCTCGTCCGGATCTGGGTGACCTGATCACGCGTGGACTGGAGGTAGATGTGGTCCTCGAACTGCGTCAGGAGCTCCTGTACCTTGACCAGGTACCTCTGCATGTCGGCCAGATGGCGCTCGACCTCGTCCGGCTCGGTGGCCAGCAGGGCATTCTTCTCGGCGCGATCACGATGGCTCAGGTTTAGGTTCGCCTCCTTGATGACCGCGATGCCGCGCACCTCTTTCTCGTACATGTTCTCGAGCATGCCGTTGACGGTGCCAAGCTCCGCGAGAGCAAAGAGTCCCACCACCCCCATGAGTATGAGTATCGCACTGAAGCCGGCCAGCAGCTTCGTTCCGATGCGAAGTTTCATGAATCCTCCCGAATCCCGTACAAATGGCCTGCTCACCCGATCCTGACTGAGGAATCAGCCGCAAATTCGCCTAGCGGCACTCTTTGAGCATCACCAGTATCATTCCGCTGGGCCTCGTGCTGGTCTGGCAATCATTGGGCACATGCGTAACGCTAATCAAAAATAGGCGCATTACCTGAAACAATTAGCCGAATTTATTTAAAGTCAGTCCTAAATCCGCAAGATACTTGCGGATTTAATAGAAAGTACGAGTTAGTACATTACACCCATCTTAAAAAGAACATAGGCCAATGAAATAAATCTTAACATCTCGACATGTCTTATCACTATATGTTCCTTAGTACAGACTATGCCTCTTCAAGACCTTGCCCACTTCTACTTCGCATAGCTGACCTCAATGGTCGGATCGGCCAAGTTTCAGGTGAGTGCATCCTCGAAACCCCCACCTCACGAAACGAAGAGAATGCCAATGAAGTCCCTATCGGATCCGCTCCTTTATGACATCCTTTCTCCGAGCGAGCGCCACAGCCTCCTCGCCCCAGGGGAGGCCGTCCTAGTCGGCTGCTCGGGCGGCGCCGACTCCCTGGCGCTGGTCCACGCCCTCTGCGCGCTGGCTCCCGAGCGGGGGTGGCACGTGGAGGCCGCCTACGTCCACCACGGCCTGCGCCCCGAAGCGGATCGCGAGGCGGAGCTGCTCGCTGCGCGCATGGCGAGCTGGGGCGTCCCCTTCCGGGTCGCACGGGTCGCGATCAGGCTCGCGCCCGGCCAGAGCCCCGAGGAGGCCGTCCGCGACGCCCGGTACGCGGCCCTCAACGCCCTGGCCCGCGCCTCGGGCGCCACCCGCCTGGCGCCGCGCGCGCTCAATCCCGCCATCCACCCCACCCTGAGCCTGAACCTCGCGGTGCTCGCCGACGAGGACGACTACCTGAGTCGTCAAGCGCAAGAAGCCATCCGGCCCCTGCTGTGCCACGAGGGCCCGGGCCTGATCGGCCTGGAGGCCGCGGGCCTCGCGCTCCTGCCTCCCGCCCTTCCTCGCCCCTCGGGGGGCATCGGAAGCCTTCGACGCCGATCACCTGCCGCCCGATCTGGTCTGGCGTCTCGCCCGCCCCGACACCGATCGCTTCGTCCCCTGGGGCCGGCAGAAAGCGCGACCGCTCGCTCGATTCCTCGCCAAGCAGCGCTTGGCGCGTCCTGTCATGGAGCGTTTGCCCGTGCTCGCCGCAGGCGACGCGGCGCATCGTGAGAGCGATCGGCGAAAAGCCGCAGGGGGCCGGATGAAACATCCAGCCCCCCGCGGCTTTTCGCTTACTTACCCAGCAACGCCGGGATGCCGATCCGTCGCTCGAGGGACCGTGCCGGCTCGCCCAGCTTGAAGAAGGCCACCGTCTCCTGGAGGCTATGCGCCTGCCGGCTGAGGTCGTCCGCGGCCTGCGCAACCTGCTCGGTCGCAACCGCCGCCTCCTGCGAACTCTTGCTGAGGCTGTCGACGGCGATGACCACCTGCCCCGCCCCCTGACGCTGCTCCGAGGTCGCGTAGGTGACGGTCCTGGTGAGCTGGTCCATCTCGCCCACCGCGCCCGTGACCTGGTGGTTGATCGCCGCCATCTGCTCGGCGGCGGCCACGATCTGCTGGCTGGCGCGGGCCTGCTCGCTGGTCGCCGCCGAGACCTCGCTGAGCAGCACGCTGACCTGCTGAGCGGCGTCCTTGATCTCGCCCAGCACCTCGCCCGTGTGGTTGGCGAGCTGCGCCCCCTCTTCCACCTTGGCCGCGCCCTGCTGCGTGACGCCGACGGCCTGCGCGGTCTCCTGCTGGATCCCCTTGATCAGGCTACCGATCTCCCCGGTCGCCTTGGCCGAGCGCTCGGCGAGCTTGCGCACCTCGTCGGCGACCACCGCGAAGCCGCGTCCCGCCTCGCCGGCCCGCGCCGCCTCGATGGCGGCGTTGAGGGCCAATAGGTTGGTCTGCTCGGCGATGTCGTCGATCACCTCGATGATCGCCCCGATCTCGCCCGAGCGCTGGTCGAGCAGCCGGATCGTCGCCAGGATGCCCCCCATGGTCTCGTTGATGGCCTTCATTCCGGCGATCGTCTTGACGACGGCCTCCTCGCCGGCGTCCGCGGCCGAGGCGGCCTGCTCGGAAGCCTGGCTCGCGTGGGCGACGTTGCCCGCCACCTGCTGGATGCTCGCCGCCATCTCCGCGATCGAGCTGCTGGTCTGGGTGACCGCCGCGGCCAGCTCGTCGGACTGCCCCCTGATGAGGGTCACCTTGTTGCCGAGGGTCTGGACGCTCGAATCGACGGACTGGAGGTTCGCCGCCATCTCCTCCATGGCGGCCGACGTCTCCTCGGCGCTCGAGGCCTGGACCGAGGTCGTCTTCGAGAGCTCGGCGCTCGAGCTGCCGACCTGCTCCGCCCCCGCCCCGACCGAGTCGGCCGCGGAGCGGACCTGAGCCACCACCTCGCGCAGCCCCTCGATCATGTGGGAGATGGCGTTGCCGAACTGGTCGCGCTCGCTCTTCGGCGCCACGGACTTGCTGAGATCCCCCTGGCTCATGGCCTCGGCCACCGATGCCACCTCCTTGAGGTAGACGATCATGTGGCGGAAGCTCTGGGCCATGTCGCCCAGCTCGTCCCGGCTCGCGACCTCGACGTGCTGATCCAGCTCGCCCTTGGCGATCCCCTCGGCGGCCACCGCGACGACGCCGAGCCCCCGGGAGATGCCTCGGGACAGGTAGAGGGCGATCGCGACCCCGATGGCGATCGCCAGCGCCAAGAGCCCGAGGACCAGGACGCGCGCTTGCTCGTAGTCCTGGTGCCCCTTATCGCTCGCCGCCTTGGCGATGCTTTCCTTCTGCTGGGACAGCGCGGTCATCTCGTTGTCGATCCGATCGACGAGCTTGCGGCCCTCCCGGGCGACCTGCAGGGCCTTGGCGCTTTCGTTACGCCGCGCCAGCACCGCAATCTGGTCCTGGTAGGGCTGGAGATCCTTGAGGGCCGTGCGGATGCGCCCGATCCTCGCGCGCGCCTCCTCCGTACGGACGAGCGGCTCATACTGCCCCAGGTAGTTCAGGACCGCGGCGTGGTACTTCTGCACGTTAGCGAGCGAGTACTCGGTCTGAGCCAGATCGGTGGCCAGGATGGCGTACTTCTCCGAGCGATCCCGGTAGAGCAGGTTGAGGTTGGCCTCCTTGATGATGGAGATGCCCAGCACCTCTTTCCGGTACATGTCCTCCATGAGGCCGTTGACGGCGCTCAGCTTCGCGAGCGCGAAAAGGCCGACAATCCCCATGAGCAGCAGGAGCGCACTGAAGCCCATCAGCAGCTTCGTTCCGATTCGTAGTTTCATGGTACCTCCCGAAAATCGCATCGCCTGGCAGGCAGCGATTCCGCAGCGCAACGTCTCGCCAGGCAGCAAGCTCCCCGGACAAGCGCGACACAAAAACGAAAAAATAACTAAGAAAGCAAAATCCTCAGGATTCTCTTCACCTCATGGGATGGTAGCTCAGAAGTCCCCTAGAAATAAGGCATTTTTATATTATTTAATGAAAAATAAGACATTAATTAGTGAATATAATGCCTTAACTGATAA
>DATNQI010000093.1 GCA_036704125.1 Pantanalinema sp.
TTCTCGCGCGGCGCGCAAGTTTAACGCGCGGGGAGCTATACTTAAATCAAGTTTAAGGAATCACCCGAGAAGTTTAATCTCGCCGACCGAGGAGGATCCCTGCCGTGATCGAGCGCCTTCCCGCCCACGCCCGTAGCAAGCGCCCCATGACCTTCGCCTACACCCGCCCCCTGTCGCCGGCGGACGTCTCGGGGATCACGGGCCTGCTGGCCGACGAGGGGATCCCGGCCCGGCGCGCCGAGGGCAAGGTCGAGCGCTTCTTCGGCGCCCTCAGGGCCCGCTTCGCCAAGCGCTAGCCTCCGGTTTCCAAGCGAACAGCGCCCCGGCTTGCCGGGGCGCTGTTTTTGCTTGGAAAGGCTTACTTGACGAGGGTGACCTTGAGCATCTTGTCGGGCTTGGCGGGGTTCGCCCCGGGGCCCTCGGTGGCCTGCAGCTTGTCGACCACGTCCATGCCGCTGATGACCTGGCCGAAGACGGTGTAGCGGCCATCCAGCGAGGGCAGGGGCTGGAAGCCGATGTAGAACTGGCTGCCGCCGCTGTTGGGGGCCATGGTCTTGGCCATGGCGAGGCTGCCCCGGATGTGCTTGAGGCTGCTGTCGAGCTCGTCGGGGATGGTGTAGCCGGGGCCGCCGCCGCCCGTGCCCTCGGGGTCGCCGCCCTGGGCCACGAAGCCGGGGATGACCCGGTGGAAGACCAGGCCGTCGTAGAAGCCCTTCTTGACGAGCTTCTCGAAGTTGGCGACGGTCTTGGGGGCCTCCTTGGGGAAGAGCACCACGGTGAACTTGCCCTTGCTGGTGGTGAACTGGACCTTGGAGCCGAGCGTGACCTTGTGGCCCGCGGCCTTCTCCACCTCCTGGATGGCCTCCGGCTTGGCCTCGGTCTTGGCCTGGGCCTTGGCTTCGGCGGCTCCCGCGCTCGCGAGCATGGCGGCCAGGGAGAGAGGGATGGCGAGGGTTCGCAGCGACATAGGAGCCTCCTGTATGGGGGGAGCGGACGCGCCATTATAGAAGCGCTCGGCCAGGGGTGTAAAGGCCGCATCCTTGGGGAACATTGGGCTAACACGCGCGGCTAGAAGGATTGGAAATGAGCGGACCCAAGAACCCATCGCCCCCCAAGCCGGGAAAGGGCTTCAAGCTCACCCTTCCCAAGTTCAAGCCGCCGGCGCTGCCCGCGGTGAAGCTGCCCGCCCCCCCCTCCCATTTCGACGGGACCTTCCTGCTCGCCATGGTGCTGGTCGGCGGCCTGTCCGCGGGCTCGGCGGCGATCGCCGTGCGCTTCGCCATGCCGAGCCAGGTGGTGATCCAGCGCCCGAGCGATGCCGACCAGGAGCACGGCCGCTCCTACAACCCCGCGGGCTTCCCCGACATCACCACCGGCCCTAACGTGACCTCGGACTACAGCCTGACCATGGAGCGTCCGGTCATCGCCGAGACGGCCTACGTCCATCCTCAGGCGAGCGTGATCGGCTACGTCACCCTCGGCGAGCGGGTCCTCGTCGCCCCCCAGGCCTCGATCCGCGGGGACGAGGGCAAGAACATCCAGGTGGGCGACGAGTCGAACGTCCAGGACGGCGCGGTCATCCACGCCCTGCCGACCGAGGTGAAGGGCGTCAGCAAGATGGAGCACCGGGTGGTGGTGAACGGCCAGGAGTACGCCGTCTACGTCGGCGATCGGGTGACGCTCGCCCCCCAGAGCCAGGTGCATGGCCCCTCGGTCGTCGGCGACGACGCCTACATCGGCATGCAGGCCCTGGTCTTCAAGGCCCGCATCGGCGCGGGCTGCGTCCTGGAGCCGCGCGCGGGGGCCATCGGCGTCAACATCCGGGAGGGCCACTACGTGCCCGCCGGGGTGGTCGTCACCAGCCAGGAGCAGGCGGACGCTTTGCCGGCCATCACCCCGGGCTACGCCTACCACGACGCGGGCGCCCAGGCGGTGAAGGTCAACACCCAGCTGGCCGAGGGCTACCGCAACCTCTACCCGGGGGGCTACAAGCCGCAGGGCGCCCTCAGCGAGGGGCCTTGACCAGGAGGCCGTCGCTGAGGGTCGTCTGGCCGTAGTAGTGGCCCAGGATCTGGTCGTAGGAGTAGCCCATGTCGGCCATGGCCTTGGCCCCCCACTGCGACATGCCCACCCCGTGCCCCCAGCCGCGCCCCGCGAAGGCGAAGGTGCCGTCCTGGGCGCGGGCCACGTTGAAGAAGGTGCTGCGCAGGCCGAAGGCGAAGCGGAGCTTCTCGCCGCCGACCTCGGCGGTGCCTGAGGTCCCGGTGAGCCGGGCCCGCTTGAGGCGCCCCGAGTAGCTGCGCTCCAGGGGCTCGATGTTCACGAGCTCCCCGATGGAGAGCCCCAGCTTGGCGAGCGCCTGGGCGCTGCGCTCCGCGCTGGCGGTGGCCTCCCAGACGTAGCGGGGGCTCTGCTGGTCGAAGTCGGGGACGGGCTGCAGGTAGGGGATGGCCTTGCCCCACACCTCCTGGCTGGACTCGGTGAAGCCCCCCGAGGAGTCGCTGTAGAAGGCGTCGATGGGCTTGCCGAGGTAGGTGAGGATGCGGCCGCGGGTCTCGTCCACCGCCTGGTTGGTCGAGGGGCGCTCCAGCTTGGCGCCCCCGTAGGCCTGGCTCACCACCGTGGCCTTGAGGTCGTAGCCCAGCGCGTTGAACTGCCCCATGTGCGCCACGGCGTAGGTGCGGGCGGCGACCGCCTGGGCCTTGAGGGCCTCGGGGTGCCAGCTCGGGATCACCTCGGCCGGCACCACCCCGTACAGGTAGGCTTCGAGGCCAAGCTCGTTGACGACCGCGAGGGCCCCGCTGCCGGCGCGCACCTCGAGCTCGCCCCGGTAGGTCTTGCCCGCGACCGAGACGCGCACCTCGGGCGAGGGCGCGTCGGCCCTGAGGCGCAGGGGCCCCCTGGCGCTCGCCGTGGTGCCGTCCGGGAGCGACACCTCGAGGCTGTCGCTCGCCTGGGTGACGACGATCGGGGCGCTGGCCGCGAAGCGGGCGACCATACGCTCGCCCTCGAACAGGGCCGACGGGACCGTCACGCCGAGGGTCGCCGATGGGGCGGCCTCCACCACGCCGATCCGGATGAGGCGATCGCCCTCCTGGGCGAGGGCCCCGGGGGCGGCGGCGAGAAGGCAAAGGCCCGCGGCGAGCAGGAACAGGGGCTTGTGCATGGGGTTTATTCTAGCACTTGCCAGCCGATCGGGGCACGCTCGGCCGCGGGCCGGCGGGCTAATCCCCGAGGCGCTCCACGGGGTTGCGCAGCGTGCCGAGCCCCGTCACCTCGACCTCGATCGTCTCGCCGGGCCGCATGGCGCGGGTGTGGCCGGGGGTGCCGGTGAAGATGAGGTCGCCCGCTTCCAGCGTCAGGTAGCGGCTGGCGTAGCTCACGACGTGCCCCACGTCGAAGATCAGGTCCGAGAGCGGCGCTTCCTGCAGCACCTCGCCGGACGCCCGCGTCCGGATCACCGCGCCCGGCTCGAGGGAGGGCACGATCCATGGGCCCACGGGGGCGAAGGTGTCACAGCCCTTGGCGCGCCACCACTGGCGATCGTTCGCCTGCCACTGGCGCTCGCTGACGTCGTTGCCCAGGGTGTAGCCGAAGATGCAGCCGAGTGCCTCGTCGGGCGCCACGTCGCGTGCGCGCTTCCCCATCACGACCACCAGCTCGCCCTCGAAGTGGGCGTCGGTGGCGTCCGGTGGCAGGAGGATGCGCGCGTCCGGCCCGACGAGGGCCGAGGGGGGCTTGTAGAACAGCTCGGGGCGCGCAGGGGCCGGCCGGCCCTGCAGGTGCGAGCGATAGTTGAGGCCCACCGCGAGGATCTTGCCCGGGGTGGCGGGGGCGAGCAGGCGCAGCCCCTCGAAGGGGACGGTGCGGCCGGTCGGCGCGAAGGAGCCGATGTCGCCCGAGAGGACCCGCACGGTCTCGGCGTCCAGCTCGCCCCAGGCGGTCTTGCCGTCCAGCTCGAAGCGGATGAAGCGCATCATGCCTGCACCATCGCTTCTGGAGCATCCAGGCGCTCGATGAGGTTGCCCGCCTCGTCCCAGCGTCCGGCGAGGATCGAGGGGTCGTGGTAGAAGGTCAGCCACCAGCCCTCGGCCTTGGCGCGTTCGATCCAGTGGGCCTTGGCGGCGATCGAGTCCATGGGGTAGTCGTCGTAGGCCATCACCCACAGGGGGTTGAGGTGGGCGTGGGTGGGCAGGAGGTCTCCCAGGTGGAGGGCGGTCTGCCCCTCGGACTGGATCAGGATGGCCTGGTGGCCCTTGGTGTGGCCGCCCGTGGGGATCACCCTCACCCCCGGCACGATCTCGCGCTCGCCGTCCGCCGGGTCGATGAGCCCGAGTACCTGCATGGGCTCCCAGTTCTCCGGCCAGTAGGCATGAGCCGAGCGGATGTTGGGGGAGAGGGCCTCCTCCCACTCGGCGCGCTGCATGACGTGCTTGGCGTTCGGGAAGGTGGGGCGCAGCGTGCCCGTCTCGTCCCGGTAGGTGCCGCCCGCTGCGTGGTCGTGATGCAGGTGCGAGTAGAGGACGTAATCCACCTTCTCGGGAGAGACTCCCGCCGCTTCGAGGCTCTCGCGCAGGGTGGGGGGCTGCTCGAGCTGGAAGATGTCGTGCTGCTTGGGGGTGAGCTTGGTGCCGTAGCCGGTGTCCACCAGGATAGTGGCGTCGGGGGTCTCGATCAGCAGGGTGTTGAGCGCGAGGCGGATGTAGTTACGCTCGTCGCAGGGGTAGCGCTTGGTCCAGAGGGTCTTTGGGACGACCCCGAACATGGCGCCGCCGTCGAGCTTGTACGCGCCGTCGCTGAGCCACCGGAGCCGAATCTTGCCGAGTTGCATGGCTTCTCCAATCCGAAGAGGGGGCGGGCCCTTCCATTGTAGCGCCAAAACGAAGGCGCCCCTCGCGCGAGGGGCGCCGGTGGCCGAGAGGGGGGGCTACTTCGCCTCGGCCTTCTTGCGATCGTCGCGGATCTTGCCCAGGGCGAGGTCCGCCCCCATCGACAGCAGGCCCGCGCCCAGCGCGATGCCGCCCGCGACGGCCCCGCCCACCCCGGTGGGGGCGAGGAAGAGAGCGGCGGTGCCGGCGCCGGCCGAGAGGGCCGACAGGCCGGCCTTGACGTTGGCGAGCACCTTCTCGGTGCCGGTCGCCTTGGGGTCCTGGTTGGTCTTGACGGCGTCCGCGATGTCGAAGCCCGCGACCACCACGCCCGCCACCGGCGCGACGCGGCCCAGGCCCTTGACCATGGGGGCCACGTAGCGGCCGTGCTCCATGGCGTGGGCCACCGCCACCCCCGCCCGGCTCCGCGCGAGGTAGCCGCCGATCTGGCTCATCCGGCCGCCGCTGCGCATCAGGCGGCCGAGAACCGGGAGTTGCTCGAGCTCGTCGACCTTCGAGGCGATCTTGAGCCCCTCCTTGACCCCGTCGGCGGCTCCCACGGCGTCGGCGACCGTCTTGGCGACGGGGGTGTCGTCGGCTTTCGCCTTGGGCTTCTCGGCGCCTGCGGCTTGGGCGGCGGCAACCGCCGCCTTGAGGCGGTCCTGGTCGCTGGTGGGCCGGGTCGCGACGTTGAGGCGATCGGTCCTGGGCCTGAGGGCGGGCTCGGGCCTGGGGCCTTCATGGGGCGATTCGAGGGTCTGGGTGCGCGGCTTGATGGGGCCGGTGGGACGCCCCGCGCGCTGGGGGGTGCCGTTGCCGTCGATCGTCGCCATGGAGCGGTCCTCAAGTCAAATCAAAGGGGCGGTGCGAATGGATAAGTTATGCCCGTAAGCGAGGGTTCCTCGGCGGGAGGCAACGATCATTTCAAGCGCGCTTAATCGTTTCCAAACAATCCGGTCGCGCGATCGCCAGCAGCTCGGCCGCCCGGCGCGCGATCTCGCCCGCGTCCCGGCGCGCGACGGCCGCGCGGTCGAAGAGGCAGGTGGCCACGCCGGCGGCGACGGCGCCCGCCGAGAGGTAGGCGGCGAGGTTGGTCGCGTCCACGCCGCCGGTCGGCATCAGGGGCAAGAAGGGAAGGGGATCCCGCACCAGCTTGAGGAAGCGAGGCCCGCCCAGCGCCTCGGCGGGAAAGACCTTGACGCAGTCGGCCCCCAGTTGGTGGGCGCCGAGCATCTCGGTGGGGGTCGCCGCCCCCTGGGCCACCCAGGCCCCGGCCTCGCGACACGCCGCCACGATGCCTGCGTCGGTGTGGGGCGAGACCACGAACGAAGCCCCCGCGTCGAGGGCCGCGCGCGCCGTCTCGGCGTCCAGGACGGTGCCCGCTCCCACCAGGCCGCCGCGCGCGGCGACGTTCCGGATGGCCGAGAGGGCGCCGGGGGTGGTCATGGTGATCTCGACGAGCTCCAGGCCGCCCGCCTGGGCCGCCGAGGCGGCCCAGGCGGCTTCCTCGGCGTCATGGGCGCGGATGACCCCGAAGAGCCGGGTTCGTTCGATCGAGGCGAGGAGGCGCTGGCGCACGAGGGCTCCTGATGGTGGCAAGGGTGCCTTGTGATTCTAGCAGAAAGCGAAGAAGCGATGATTTGGCCCTCGCCGGGGTACGAAGGAAGGGAACACCGTCTCGATCCTGTCCCCGGAGGTTTCATGAAGTCCCGGCGCTGGGCGATCGCCACGATGGCCGCCATGCTCACTTGTTCCACCCTCCCCGCTCGCGCGCAGGAAGCCCTGCCCTTGTCGACTCCCTCGGCGCAGCCCGGGGCCGAGGCGCCGGGAAGCGAGCTGCAGGCACTCGAGGTCCGGGTCGATCCTCGCCTCGAGCTCGTCACCACCCTCGTGGCGCTCGGCGCCTGGGGCAAGGAGAACGCCGAGATCGCAGGCTCGGCCCACGCGCTCGATACGCAGCAGGCCTTCGCCCGTCACGCCGCTCACCCGGCGGTTGAGGCGATCAGCGCCTTTCTCCGGGCCGACGCGGGGGGGCTGCGCCCCCTCATGCGCCTGGCGCTGACCCTCGATTCCACCCTCGCCCAGGCGACCCCCGTCCCGGCCGAGCTGGCCCTCTCGCTCGGCGGCAGCGAGGCCGCGCTCACCCTGAGCGCCCACCTGCGCCAGTTCGCGGCCGACAGCGGCTTTCTGGCCTTTTTCGCCGCGCGCCGCCCCACCTACGCCAAGCTGGAGGCGCGCGTCGCCCAGGCCGTCGCCAAGGCCGATCCCAAGGCCCGGGTCGAGGGCTTCTACGGCGTCGCCTATCCCCGCTTCACGCTGGTGATCGCCCCTCTGGCCCCGCGCGACGCCTCGGGCGAGGCGCTCTTGGCCGAGATGACCCCGGACGGGCCGCTCGTCGTCCTGCGCCCCGACGGGGTGACCAAGGACAAGCTCGCCGACTTCAAGGAGGAGGCCCCGGGCTTCGGCCGCGGCCTCGCGCACGCCTTCGGGCACGCCGTCCTGCCCGGCCTCCTCGCCGAGCACGCCGAGGATCTCGCCTTGAGCTCCGCGCTCATGGCGCCCGTGGCCGAGGACATGAAGGCTTCCGGGTGCGCCGGCTGGCCCGAGGCGGTGGCCGAGCACCTGCTGCGCGCGGTGGACGCCCGGTTCCAGCAGGCGGACGGCGAGGTGAAGCCGGCCCAGCTCGCCCTGCGGACCAACGAGCGCACGGGCTTCGCCTACGTGCGCGAGCTGTTCACCCAGCTGGCCAACTACGAGGCCAACCGCGCGGCCTATCCCGGCCTCTCGGCCTTCCTCCCCCGGATCACCGCCAAGCTCGCCTACCTCAAGGACATGGGGGCCGCCGACGACGTGGCCAAGCGCTATCGCTCGTTCCAGGGCCCGATCCCCCGCGCCAACGACCGTCGCTTCTTGCCTGTCACGGTGCTGGTGGCCCCCGGCCCCTCCGACGCCAAGGTGCGCGCGGCCACCCAGGCCTCGCTCCAGGAGACCAAGGCCTTCTTCCGCAAGCGCTTCGGCCAGGAGGTGGCGATCGTCACCCCCGAGCAGGCCGCGACCCTGGACCCCTCGAAGGTCGCGTTCGTGGTCTTCGGGACCCCCTGGTCCAACCCCTTCCTGGCGGCACTGCTCAAGTACATCCCCCTCAAGGTCACCAAGGACACCATCCAGCTCGGCGACAAGCAGTTCGTGGGCAAGAACCTGCGCCTGGTCACGGCCTTCTCGAACCCCTACAATCCCGCCTTGCCCATGCGGATCGTCACCAGCAGCGAGGACGGGGGGATCCCGGGCCTCTTCGCCCTGCCCACGGGGCCCTTCGACTACACCCTCTCCCACGGGGACGCCCTCATGGCCCAGGGGGACTTCGTCTACGATCTCAAGGGGAAGTGGAACCTCCGCTAGCAAGATCTCCGGGGCAAATCCCTAAAATCATCTTAAGTCACGCTTAAGATCGGATTTCGAGGGAGCGACGCATGCGCAAGCGGTTCGGGAAGGCCCTGCTCGCAGGGGCGGTTTTGCTGTCGGGGTGCGGCCTTTCCCCCTTCCAGAGCGCCGGGGCCAAGGACCAGGGAATGCGCGCCCAGGCCCTTTCCGGAACCCCCGGCTGGGCCAAGAACGCCGTCTTCTACCAGATCTTCCCCGAGCGCTTCGCCAACGGCGATCGCGCGAACGACCCCAGGGGCGTCGAGCCCTGGGGCGCCACGCCGACCTTCGACAACTTCATGGGCGGCGACCTGGACGGGGTGACCCAGAAGCTCCCCTACCTCAAGGAGCTGGGCGTCAACGCCCTCTACTTCAACCCGGTCTTTTCCAGCAGCAGCAACCACAAGTACAACACCCGCGACTACATGCACGTGGATCCGGCCTTCGGCGGCGACGCGGCCTTCTTGCGCATGCTCAAGGCCGCCCACGGCCTGGGCATGAAGGTGATGCTGGACGGGGTCTTCAACCACACGGGCGACGACAGCCCCCTCTTCCAGGACTGCAAGGAGAAGGGCGAGAAGTCGCCCTACTGGAACTGGTACTCGATCTGGGGCTTCCCCGTGACCACCACCCCGAAGCCCAACTACAACGCCTGGTGGGGCTTCGGCACCCTGCCCCAGCTGAGGGCGGCGAGCAACCCCGAGGTCCAGAAGTACCTGTTCTCGGTCGAGGAGCACTGGCTCAGGCAGGGCATCGACGGCTGGCGCCTGGATGTGCCCAACGAGATCGACAGCGACGACTTCTGGCGCACCTTCCGCAAGAAGGCCCGGGCCATCAACCCCGAGGCCTACATCGTGGGCGAGATCTGGGAGGATGCCGATCGCTGGCTGCAGGGCGACCAGTTCGACAGCGTCATGAACTACGTCTGGCGCAAGCACATGCTGGGCTTCTTCGCCCACGGCACCATGAACGTGGACCAGTTCGACGGGGGCCTCGAGGCGCTGCGCAACAAGTACGCCCCCGAGACCACCCAGGCCATGTTCAACATCCTGGGCTCGCACGACGTGCCGCGCTTCCTGAGCGAGGCGGGCGGCGACGTGAGCAAGCTCAAGCTCGCGGTCCTCTTCCAGATGACCTACCCCGGCGCGCCGGTCGTCTACTACGGCGACGAGATCGGCATGCAGGGCGCCAAGGACCCCGACAACCGCCGCGCCTTCGAGTGGACCCAGAGCCGCCAGAACCGCGACCTGCTGGGCTTCTACAGGCAGCTCATCGCCCTGCGCAACGCCAACCCCGTCCTGCGCACCGGCGCCTTCCGCTCGATCCGCCGCCACAACGACCTGGGCCTCTTCGGCTACGTCCGCGAGCTCGGCCAGCAAAAGGTGGCGGTCTTGATGAACAACAGCGCCTCGGCGCGGGAATGGTCGCTCGACGTGAGCTCGGCCTTCAGCGACGGAACCAAGCTGAGCGATCCCTTGACCGGACAGGCCTACGCGGTCCAGGAGGGCCACGTGCCCCTCAAGCTGGCACCCAAGCAGGGCATCATCCTGATGCCCGTCGCCTCGCGCCGCTAGCGCCCGCGGCTTTTCCGCAGGGCAGCGAGAGATAGGGGCAGCGTAGGTATGGCGAGCGTGAGCGCCATCTCTCGCTGTCCCGAAGGAAAGACTTTTGCGCTAGGAACCAAGAAGCCCCCTCGCGAGCGAGGGGGCTTCTTCGCGCTCACTCGTTCAGGTTGCGGTAGCC
>DATNQI010000094.1 GCA_036704125.1 Pantanalinema sp.
GCGACGCGCCCCCATTATTTGTTGTTTGAAAACCGGAAACCATGGTACAAGATCTATGGATTTTTGCAGATTCAAAAACGTTGGATTAATTCTTCAGATCGAGGGGGCGATGACCGAGCCGTTGCGCCGATTCAAGGCCGAATTCTTCAAGGCGCTCGCGCACCCGCTGCGCATCCAGATCATCGACGCGCTGCGCGAGGGCGAGCGGGGCGTCAACGATCTGGCCGAGCTGCTGGGGGTCGAGCCGACCACCCTCTCCCAGCAGCTTGCCGTCCTGCGCTCGCGCAACATCGTCGTGGGCCGCAAGGAGGGCAGCTTCGTCCTCTACTCCGTGAAGGACCCGGCCATCTTCACCCTGCTGGACGATGCCATGGTGATCTTCAACAACCACCTGGTCGAGATCCGCGACACTCTCGAGTCCCTCGAGCCGACGACCTGATCCGGCACGAGGGCTTTTTTTTCTCGTCACCTTCAAATCTTTGAAGATAGTGGATTACTGAATCCAAGAGGGCGCCATGCAACCGACTTCCGCACCGCTGACCGAGACACGAAGGGCCGAGCAACGCCCGCCGTGGGTCGGGGACCTCATGGGGGGGCTCACCTCCGCGGTGGTGGCGCTGCCGCTCGCGCTGGCGTTCGCGGTGGCGAGCGGAGTGGACCCCAAGGCGGGCCTGTACACCGCGATCGTCGCGGGGATCGTGGCGTCGCTCTTCGGAGGATCCCCGCTCCAGATCACGGGGCCCACCGGGGCAATGGCGGTCATCCTCGCGGGGATCGTGGCGCAGTACGGCCTCGAGCGGGTCTGGATCGCCGGCCTGATGGCCGGCGTGATCCAGCTGGGCCTCGGCCTCGGGCGTCTCGGCCGGTGGGCCGCCTTGCTGCCCCTGCCCCTCATCACCGGCTTCACCAACGGGATCGCGATCCTCATCTTCACCGGCCAGATCGGCAATTTCCTGGGCGTCGCCCACCTGACCCCCAAGGCCCCGCTGTTGAAGCAGGCGTGGTGGCAGATGACGCACCTCGGCCAGGCCAACCTCGCCGCGGTGATCATCACCGTCGGGGTGATCGGCGTCATGGTCCTGTGGGGCAAGGTGAACCAGACCGTGCCGGGCTCGCTGGTCGCGCTCTTGATCGCGACCGTCGGATCCACCCTGCTCGGGCTCGACCTGCCGCGAATCGGGGCCATCCCGCAGGGGCTGCCCATGCCCAGCATGCCGCCCTTCTCCTTCGGGATGTTGAACGAGCTCATCCGCCCGGCCCTGGCGCTGGCGGCGCTCGGGGCCATCGAGTCCCTGCTGTCGGCGGCAGTCGCCGACCGCCTGTCGGGGAGCAAGCCGCACGACCCGGACAAGGAGCTGGTCGGGCAGGGCCTGGCGAACATCGCGGTGCCCTTCTTCGGCGGGATCCCCGCCACCGGGGCCATCGCCCGGACCGCCGTCAACATCCGATCGGGCGGCAAGACCCGTCTCTCGGGCGTCATTCACGGCCTGGCCATCGC
The DNA here is from genome assembly GCA_036704125.1 of Pantanalinema sp. NCBI lineage: Bacteria > Bacillati > Cyanobacteriota > Cyanophyceae > Leptolyngbyales > Leptolyngbyaceae > Pantanalinema > Pantanalinema sp. Next base: position 1,499 of record DATNQI010000094.1, read on the forward strand.
CCTGGTGGTGGTCGCCCTGGGGCCCCTGGCCGCCAACATCCCGCTGGCCGCGCTGGCCGGGATCCTGATGGTGACGAGCTGGCGCATGATCGAGTGGGATCAGGTCAAGCTCCTCTTGCGCTCGACCAAGTCCGACCTGACGGTCATGGCGACGACCTGGCTGGTGACGGTGATCTTCGACCTGGTCCTGGCGGTCGAGGCGGGGCTCGTCATCGCGGTGTCGCTCTTCCTGCGCCGGATGGCGGACGTTCACCTTATCAGCCACCAGGAGGTGTGCCGGGAGTGCGGGGTGCCCGAGGCCCTCGCCGACGACATCAGGGTCTACGAGGTGGATCGCCCCCTGTTCTTCGGGGACGCGCGGCGCTTCGCGGAGACGGTCCTCTCCGACGTCCACTGTCGCGGGCTGGTGCTCGGCATGGCGGCGGTCACGACCATGGACGTCACGGCGGCCATCGCCTTGGGCAACGTGGTCCGCGAGCTGCAGCACCGGGGCGTCAAGGTCGCCCTGTGCGGCCTCAGCGCCGAGGTCAGCGACCTGCTCGAGCGGCTGGGAGTCGCAGGGACCCCCTATCGGTTCGAGCGGGTCGAGACGGGCGTCTCGACCCTGGCCCACGAGCTGAGCGGCGAGGCGTGATTCCGCCTCGCCGCTCTGGGTGGTCCGGTCGCCGGCTTAGCGGGGCATCTGCCCCAGGCCGCCCGCGTTGAGCACCTCGGCGAAGCCTGCCTGCTTCATGGCGCTGGCCGCCGCCGCGCTGCGGCCGCCCGCCGCGCAGTAGACGATCACCGGCTTGTCCTTGGCGAGCTCGCCGAGGCGACCCTGCAGCTCCTGCAGCGGGATGTTGATGGCCCCGGGATAGGCCCCCGAGCGGAACTCATCCTTGGTGCGCACGTCCAGGACGGTGGCCCCGGCTGCGATCTTTTCCTTGATGGTGGCTTGCGACATGCGATTTCCTCCTTGCATGCGGGTGTACACGAATGCGGCCGCGGCCGCGAGGGCCAGGACGGTCCAGATGCTCATTTCGCCTCCACTTCGAAGTTGCCGTCGTTGAGGATGCTGACGTAGCCCCCGGTGACGTTGGCGACGTCGGAAAATCCGTTCTGCTTCAGGATGCGCACCGCGAGGTGGGCCCTGAAGCCCGACTTGCAGTGAACCAGGATGCGCCGATCCCTGGGCAGCGCGTCGAGGCGATCGCGCAGCGCATCCAGAGGGATGTGGTGGGCCCCCACCAGGTGCGACGCTTCGAACTCGCGCGGGGTGCGGACATCCAGCACGTAGGCCCCGCCCGCAGCCTCCATCTCGGCCCTGAGCTCGGCAGGGGTGACGAGCGGGCTGAAGCCCGAGAGGTCGTTCAGCCCGATGAAGGCGGCCAGGTTGACGGGATCGTTGGCCGACGAGTAGGGGGGCGCGTAGGCCAGGTCCAGCTCGGCGAGATCCTCGAGGGTGAAGCCGCCGTGCAGCGCGGTCGCCAGCACGTCGATCCGCTTGTCGACCCCCGCGCGGCCGAAGGCCTGGGCGCCCAGCAAGCCGGCGGTCTGGCGCTCGTAGACGAGCTTGAGGGCGATCGACTCGGCCCCCGGGTAGTAGCCGGCGTGGTGGTCCTTGTGGAGGATGGCGACCCCCACCTCGAACCCGGCCTCGCGGGCCGCTTTCTCGCTCAGCCCGGTCATCGCCGCCGTCGCCTCGAACACCTTGACGACGCTGGTCCCGAGCGCGCCGGCGTAGGGCATGGGCATCCCCAGGGCGTTCGAGGCGGCAATGCGCCCCTGGCGATTCGCGGGGCCTGCGAGCGGCACGCGGACCCGCTTGCCCGAGACGCGCTGAAGGACCTCGACCATGTCCCCGGCGGCGTAGATGAAGGGATCCGAGGTCTGGAGGTGCTCGTCCACCAGGAGCCCGCCCGATGGCCCAAGCTCGAGGCCCGCCTCTTTGGCGAGCGAGAGCTCGGGGCGCACCCCCACCGAGAAGAGAACCAGCTCGGCCGGCAAGACCCGGCCGTCCGAGAGCTCCACGGCGCGATCCTCCGGCAGGACGGCCTTGACCCCGACGCCCGTCTCGACGTGAACCCCGTTCTCTTCAAGCTCCGAGGCCACCCACTTGCCGAACTCGGCGTCCATCACCCCCATGACGGTCGGCTGGAACTCGACGACCGTGGTGTCGAGGCCGCGCTTCTTGAAGGCCTCGGCCATCTCGAGCCCGATGAAGCCGCCGCCGACCACCACCGCGGTCCGGGGCTTCTGCTCGGCGATGTGGTCGTCGATCCGGTCCATGTCGGGGACGGTCCAGAGCTTGAAGACGTGCGGAGCGTCGATGCCGCTCACGCTCGGCATGACCGGCTGCCCTCCCTGGGCCAGGATGAGCTTGTCGTAGGGGACCCACTCCTCGCCCTGGGCACCGCGGACCAGGACCCGGCGCTGCTCGCGATCGATCCGGATCACCTCGGTGTTCACCCGGACCCGGACCCCGTAGCGCGCCTCGAAGCTCTCGGGCGTCTGGAGCAGCAGCTCGGATCGATCGGCGATGTCCCCGGAGATGAAGTAGGGGAGGCCGCAGTTGGCGTATGAGACGTAGGGCCCGCGCTCGAAGACGGTGATGTCGGCGTGCTCGTCGAGCCTGCGGGCGCGGGCGGCTGCGGTCGCGCCCCCCGCGACCCCGCCGATGATGACAAGTTTCATGGAACGGACTCCTTTGCTTGCTCCAGGGCGCTCGAGGGAATGATACCCCACGGGGGTATCCAGATCAAGGGGTTAAGCAGCCGGAGTTCGCGAAAAGATCGGGCCCGAAAGCCAAATCGCCCCGGACGCAGAAGCGTCCGGGGCGTGGGAGATCCGGGAGCTGTCGATCAGACGAGGACGTTCAGCGAGCGCCCCATCGGCTTGCCGCCCTTGAGGATCTGAACCATCAGCGGCACGTCGGTGGCGTAGACGCACGAGGAGAGCCGCATGTCCTTGGAGCTGACGCAGCTGCGGTGCGCCAGGAAGTCGGCGCGGACCCCCCCGGCGATCAGGTGGCTCGGGCGCGCGGGCTGGTGCGTCTCGGGGTCGACGAAGACGGCGCAGTCCTGGCAGACGCCATCCCGGCAGAGGGGACACGTCTCGAGGCGGCTGCGCATCCCGCAGCGACAGGGATGCTGCAGCTCGTGCGGGAAGAAGACGATGGCGGTTCGGCTCGTGAAGGCGGGGTGGTCGGCGATCTTGGTGCGCATGCGGATGGATCCTTTCCGCCTGGATGAGACTGTCTCGTGGGTGCACGGGGGCAACGGATGATTGCTCCTTTTTACCACCCTTGAGTCGCTGAGAACGACGAAGGTTTGCACAAGGCTCCTTGGCGGATGCGCCGAACATGGCCGGGCCGCACCGACGAAGGCTCCATTGTAGCCCCGGCATGACCGCTTAGCAAGTCTTCATAAAATCCTTGTTCGCAGGTCATTAAGGAGGCGCCTGGATCTGGTTATCGGCCCCATAGCGCCCGAAGTTGCGTCCCGGGCGAAAAATCGCCGGGATCAGCGCCCGGCGGGGCGAACGCTCTGGCTCTGGGCGACGATCACCCGCTGGACGTCGGTGATCATCTGGGCCGAGAGGTCGTGGACCGACGCGACCACGTTCGGGATCATGAGGCTCACGATCAAGAGGCCGATGCCGGGCTTGATGGTCGACACGAAGTCGAGCAGGTTCTGCGCCTGCGGCGTCGAGCGGTTGAGAACGCCCAGGCTCACGTCGATCAAGAGCACCACGATCACCGCCGGCATGGCCATCTGGATCACGATCCCGAGCAGCGCCCCGGTGATCTGCAGCATGACCCCCCACAGGGCGGGCGTCACGCGGAAGCCGCCGATGGGCACCAGCTCGAAGGACTGGAAGAAGCCCCCCAGGTACAGCAGGTGGCCACCGCTCAGGCAAAAGACCGTCAGCGCCAGGTAATAGAAGATCTGGCCCGTGGGCGTCGAGTTGGTGCGGATCATGGGGTTCATGGTCGAGATCATGGTCAGGCCGATGGCCTGCGCGATGAAGTCGCCCGCCCCCTGGACGGCGAAGTGGATGATGGATCCTGCGAACCCGAGCGCCATGCCGAAGACCAGCTCCGAGATCACCAGGATGATGAAGGCGAGGAAGTGCTCCGGCGCCTGAGGCGGGTGCGCGAGGCTCGTCCAGTAGACCAGGGCGAGGGCCATGGCGAAGGCCATCCTCCCCATCGCGGGCACCACGCGGCTGCCGAAGACCGGCGCCTGCAGGGTCAGGCCGATGCAGCGCGCGAGCACCAGCACGAAGCCGGGGATCGCCCGGTTGACGAAGTCGATGAACGGGAGAATCGCGGGCTCTGCCATGGGCCTAGCGCGCGAGCATCCCGGGGATGGAGCTCCAGAGGGTGGTGAGGAAGCCGACCATGGTGGAGAGCAGCCAGGGCCCCAGCAGGATCAGCCCCCCGAAGACGGCGAGCGACTTCGGGACGAACGAGAGGGTCTGCTCCTGGATCGAGGTGATGGTCTGCAGCAGCGCCACGACGAAGCCGACCACCAGGCTGATCAGGAGGATCGGCCCGGAGAGGAGCAGGACCATGAGGATGGCCTGGGTCGCGACGTGGATGACGGTCGTGTCGGACATTCTACTTGAAGCTCTGGACGAGGGCGGCCATCACAAGGTGCCAGCCGTTCGCGAGGGTGAAGACCAGGAGCTTGAAGGCGTTCGAGATCATCTGCGGGGGCAGCGAGCTCATGCCGAGCGCCAAGAGGACGTTCGAGACCACCAGGTCGATGACGATGAACGGGATGTAGATGATGAAGCCGATCTTGAAGGCGGTGGTCAGCTCGCTGACCATGAAGGCCGGGATCACCACCTGCAGCGGCACGTCCGCCGGCGTGCTGGGGGCGGGGGTGTTCGACAGCCGGACGAAGAAGGCCAGCTCCTGCTGGGAGGTCTGGCGGAGCATGAACTCCCTGAGCGGCTCCTGGGCGCGCTCCAGCATCGCCGGCTGCGAGATCTGGCGGGCGAAGTAGGGCTGGAGGGCCGTCTTGTCGATGGTGTTCCAGACCGGGGTCATGGTGTACATGGCCAGGAACAGCGCGAGCCCGAGCATCACCGGGTTGGGCGGGATGCTCTGGGTGCCGAGCGCCTGGCGCAGAAACCCCAGCACGATGATCGTGCGCATGAACGAGGTGGTCATGACCACGATGAAGGGCAGGACCGTCAGCGTTGCCAGGAGGATGATCAAGGAGACCGAGGTGGTCATGTTGGGGGCGCCGAGGGGGTTGCGCAGGTCGAAGCCGCCGAAGGCGTTGGCGGCCAGATCACCCGCGGTCTGCGCGTGAGCCGGCAGCATGGGCAGGACCACGGTGAGCAGGGCCGCAGCCAGGCCCAGGCCCAGCGCCTTCTGCCACCAGGGGCGCGCGCGCGGCGTGTGGGGCTCGGCCTCCTCGACCATCCGGGCGAAATCGGGGGTCAGGTCGGCCTCGTCCAGCTCGGCGAGGGTGCTGAAGCCGCCCTCGCCCATGCCGACCAGCCAGTTGCGCTTGCCCACGTTCACCACCATGAGCTGACGCTTGGCGTCGACGGCGAGGCGGTCGAGGACCCGGATGCCCCTGGGGCGCAGGCTGAGGCCCGGCAAGCGGCCGCCCTTGGCGAGGCGCAGGCTGACGTAACCCAGGCCGATCATCAGGAGGGTGACGAGGGCGAGCTGCACCAGGTAGGGGCCGATGCTCACGTCGGGGCCGGGGGCCAGGGCGCTCGTGGTGGCGCTCAGCGCCGCGAAGGACTGGGTGGCTTCCATCTTTACCCCATCGTGCTCGAAAGTTCGCTCTGGAAGATCTTGGTGATCTTGATGCCGAAGTTCGAGCCGATCACGACCACCTCGCCCTGGGCGACGATCTTGCCCGCGGCGATGACGTTGACCGGCTCGCCGGCGAGCTGGTCCAGCTCGATGACCGAGCCCTCGGCCATCTGCATGACCTGCTTGAGCGGGAGGCTGGTGCGCCCCAGCTCGACCGAGACCTGAAGCCGGATGTCGCGCAGCAGATCGAGGCTGCCCCGGATGTTGGTGTCCCCGTGGGCGGCCCCCGCGAGCGGGCCGAACTTGACGGCGTTGTAGCCTTGGCGCTGGTCTTGCCATTCCATAGGTGGGCGTTACCTCCCGAGATGCTGGGTCGCGTCGCTGCTCAGCTTGAGGACCTTGATGGCCTTGTGGTCCTCGAGCACGACGGCGCGGCCCTTGCCGACCGGCTTGTCGTTGATGCAGAGGGTGATGCTGTTGTCCTTGGAGCGCGGAAGCTCCAGGATGGAGCCCTCGGCCATGGTGAGCCAGTCGGTCAAGGGCAGCTCGGTGCTGCCGAGCTGGGCGCTGACCTGGACGTAGACGTTGGAGAGCTGGCCCATGGCGCTGTCGAAGCTGACGTCGAAGTCGGGCCTGCGGGCCGAGATCACGTTGGCGACCGGGGGCTCGTGCTCGGCGGGGGCCTCCTCGATCGACTCGGCGGGGGCAGCCACCAGGGAGGCGGCGGTCTCGATCGGGTCCTGGAAGCCCAGCTGCCGCGCCAGGTCCTGGAGCTGGCTCTGGAACTGCTGGGCGATCTGGTCGGTCTCGTGGCCGATCGAGGCGAAGTCGAACTCGGGCTCGGGCGTCTGAGGCAGCTCCGGGATCTTGATCTTCATGTCGGGCTCCTTCTCCTCGGGCCGGGGGTCCGAGAAGCCGGCCGCGAAGTCGGCCTTGCCCAGGAAGAGGGTGGAGAAGACGACGAGGAGGCCCGCGAGCCCCACCGCGTTGGTGAAGGCGAGGTTGGGATCCCGGTTGACGCCGAGGGCCATCAGGACCGCCTGGAGGGTGCTCGGCAGCGCCTCGGTGTTGGAGAAGACCGTCTTGGCGAGCCAGATGGCGCCCGCGCCGAACCAGAAGCCCAGCGACAGGCCGTAGTAGTAGCCGATCATCATCCGCAGGAAAGGCCAGGTGCCGCTTCCCCCGAAGGGATCCTGGCGCGGATCGAAGGACTCCTGCCGCAGGGCGGCGAAGCCGAAGCCCGCGATCGCGAAGACCAGGCCGTAGCCGAGCGCGCCCCACAGCGCCCCACCGAGGAAGATCCCCTCGGAGAGGCTCGCGGGCAGCTGCGGCAAGGGGGCGGTGTTGAGGCCGAGGGGGGTGCCGAGGACCATCTTGGCGGCGATCGCGATCCAGCGCTGGGGGCTCGTGATCCCGTAGGGCGAGAGCATCAGCGAGTGGCCCGAGCCCGCCCCGTAGAGGTTGACGAGCGTCAGCGGCAAGAGGGCGAGGGCGACGATGGCCCCGCGCCAGAAGCCCATGGGCTTGATGACCACCTTGGGGATCGAGGCCCGACAGAAGAAGTGGTAGCCGACGCTCACCCCGAAGCCGATTCCGCCGAGGGCCGCGGCGATCAGCATGGGCAGCCCGAGGCCCGACTTCGACTGGACGGCGAAGAGGAAGAGCATGACCAAAGGCGCGAGCCCCAGCCAGAGGGGGATCGACTGGGGACGCAGCAGGCGGGCGCGATCGCGGGCGGTCATGGGCGCCTCCTAGTCCGCGCCCAGGCGGACGATCTGCACCGCCTTGCGCAGACCGTCCGGGCTGGTGCCCGGCTTGGCGAGGATCCGGGCGCCGCCGCCCAGCTCGACCACCAGCGGCGCGGTGGCGGCCTGGTCGAGCACGATCACGTCCTCCTCCTCGAGGCTCTGCAGCTCGGAGACGGTCATGGAGGTGGCCCCCAGGTAGGCGACGACCGGGGTCGGGGTGTCGCCCAGGTGGTGGAGGCGCGAGTCCATGTCCTCGCCCCCGGTCTGGACGCGGGTGTTGTCGGCCGCCACCTTCAGGCTGTCGGCGTAGGGCACGAGGTAGGGCTGGGGGACGGCGAACATGACCCGCCCCAGGGGCTGCGAGGGGACGGTGACGCGGAAGGTGATCGCCGCGATGGGGGTGCTCGTCACCAGCCCCATGAAGATCTCCTGGAGCTCGGAGAGATCCGGCATCTCGGGGAAGGTGCCGTGCTGGTTCTCGGTGTCGCTCAGGATGTCGGCCCACTGCTCGGCGAAGGTCACGGACAGGCGCCGGACCACCTCGTCGATGGTGTCCAGGTGCTCGTCGGTGAAGCGGCGGTTGGCCGCAAGGCCGATCAGGGTCTTGGCCGAGGCGTGGTCGATCAGGGCGAAGAGGCCGCCCGGCTGGTCGATGAACTGGAGGATGCCCCAGACGGCGTCGGAGCCGTACTTCTCCTGGATCGTGGCGAAGGGGAAGGTCTCGACCGAGACGACCGCCCAGTCGGCCGCGGGCAGCTCGACGCCGGCCCCGCCGCCTTCCTCCTCGTCGTCCTCCTCGGCCTCGGCCTGGGCGAAGGCGCGCATGGCGTCCGCCATCTGGTCGCCGAGGTGGTACAACGCCCGGTAGAGGTAGGCGTCGCCTTGCGGGGCCTGGTTCATGATCAGCGAATTCAAGTCTTCGCTCATAAGGCTTAGGGTAACAGGTTCCCGAACAATACGCCAGATGCGGCTTTTCGGCCTCTCGGCCGCCGGCGCTCCAATAAAAATCCCCCCTCGAAGCCGAGGGGGGAGAGGGGGGCCCGGGAAGGCCTATCGGATGAGCTGGTTGACGTCGTCGATCAGGGTGTTGCCGACCGAGATGATCTTGACGTTGGCGGTGAAGCTCTTCTGGGCGATGGTCAGCTCGGGCAGGGTGGTGTTGACCGAGGAGTTGGACGTCTCGAGGGCCATGGCGTTCATCGAGTTGCTCGCGCCGACCGGCCCCCGGTCGGTGCCCGCCACCCCGACGAAGGCGCTGCCCGCCGTGTTGTTCCAGGTGAAGTTGGTGCCGTCCGTGCGGTAGAGGCCGTCGGGGGTGGCGAAGGTCATGACCGAGACGTACTTGTTGTACTTCTCCTGGCCGGTGATCCCGGCGGCGGCGCCGAGGGTGAGCTTGCCGCTGCGCTCGAACTCCTCGGTCGAGTCGGGCACGTCCTGGGTGCCGCTGTTGCGCAGCAGGCCCATGGTGTCGAAGGAGGTCCGGTTGAGGAGGTCCTCGTTGACGCTGAAGGCCCCGTTGGAGTCCTTGACGAAGGGGTAGCTGAAGGGCTTGAAGCCCATCCCCGCGTCGCCCGAGGCGCCCGGCTCGCTGGTGACGGGGCCGATGGCCTCGCCGTTGTTGGCGCGCGCGTCCAGGAAGGGCTTGGGGGTGCCGGGGACCCCGGGGTTCGGATCGGGCTCGTAGCTGCCGGTCACGCCCATGACGTAGAGGCCGTCCTGGCTGACCAGGCGCATCACGCCCACCTCGGAGTCGCGGCCGAGCTTGGCCCGGTCGTTGGCGCTCAGGATCGAGGGGTCGGACTCCAGGTTGAAGGTGAAAGAGCCGTTGCGGGTGAAGACCAGGTCCTTCATGGACGTGGGCTCCTTCTTCTTGGAGAGCACGAAGAAGCCGTCGCCCGAGATGGCCAGGTCGGTGGGGCGCTGGGTGCCGTTGAGCGAGCCCTGCGAGAAGTCGGTGCGGGTCGACTTGATGGCGGTACCCCCCACCGACAGCTGGATGGGGTTGATGCCGCCGAAGTCGCCGCCGCCGCCGGTGGTGCCGGGAGCACCCGCCGAGAGGTGCTGGGTCAGGACGTCCTCGAACTGGACGCGGGTCTGGCGAAAGCCGGTGACGGTCGAGCCCGTCAGGTTGCCCGCGAGGGCCTTGAGCCAGGTGTCGATGGCGCTGATGCTGTTGGTGGCGGTGATCCGGACGTCAGACATGCAAGAGGCCCTCCTGAGCTAGGCGCCGACGTGGACGACGGCGGAGAGGGGGTAGTACAGCTCGCCGACCTTGACCATCGGGCTGTCGCCCGAGAAGTCCACGGCCGAGACCTTGCCCTTGATCGTGCCGGCGTCGTCGCCGGTGCCGACCTTGACCGTGACCTCCCGGTCCATGAGGCCCGAGGCGATCGCGGTGTTCTGGTAGACGTTGGTGGTGGCGTTGAGCTTCATCAGCCCGATGGACGACTCCATCTGGGCGTACTGGGTGATCATCGCCGTCGGCTCCATGGGGCTGTCGGGCGTCTGGTTGGTGATCTCGGCGATCAGCAGCTGGATGAAGTCCATCTTCTGGGCTTCGGGATCGGTGGGCGTCGTCGTGGTGGCGCCGACCGACTTCGGCGGCGTGTAGGTGATGCTCTGGACACCGTAGACGGACATGCGGCGCTCCTCTCCCGAAGAAAGGCCCATGGGGCGCAAGGGACGGACCCTTGGCATTGTACCCTCCGCGCGAAGGGCTTAACCGTGCGTTCGCGCACGCTTGGGCCCTACGGTCTGCGCTTGTCCTTGAAGAAATCGAGGATCACCCCCTCGTGGATCGTGGCCTCGTTGTGGCCGAGGCCGCCGAAGATCTTGAAGGTGCTCGCGACCCCCGCCGCGTCGAGGGCGGCCTTGAGGCGCTCGGAGTGGGTGACGGGCACGTACTGGTCCGCATCCCCATGCTCCATGTAGAGCGGGATGCCGACGAGCTCGCCCGCGCGCGCCACCAGATCGGTGCGCGCGCGCGCGCTTTCGCTCAGGGCGCCGCCGTAGGCCGCGTCGATCGAGGCGGCGTACATGCCGTCCTTGGCCTCGCGCATCCGAGCGAGATCGGTCCACCCCTGGCTGGTGGCGATCGCGGCGGGCGCATCCGGCGTGCCCTTGGTCGCCAGCGCGGCCAGCAGGGCGGTCCCCCCGCCCATGGAGAAGCCCGCGTAGTAGATCCGGCGATCGTCGATGGGGTAGCGCTCGCGCAGCCGGCGCAGCATGGCCTGGTGCATGGCGATCGCCCGCGGGTTGCCCCAGTGCGAGGGGCCCGCCAGATCCCCCGAGGCCGCGATCCACCCCAGATCGGCGCTCAGGCGCGCGAAGCGCGTCAGCTTGGTCATCTGCCGGGCGTCCTGGTCGTAGGAGTGAAAGAAGACGACCAGAGGATAGCGATCGGCGCTCGCCGGATCGAAGGTCGCGGGCAGGGAGATCACCAGGTTCTGGCCCTCGTAGGTCTCCTCGACCACCCTGGCGGCGCCGAGCGGATTGGGCGACGGCCTGGGCGGCGCGTAGTCCCGCGCCGGATCGTCCACGTGGGGCGGCGCCTGGACGCACCCCGCGGGTGCCAGGATCGCCAGCAAGAGGGCGGTGCATTTCAGGCGGATCGGGTGCATGCCTCCTCCTCGATCGGTGTTCCCTGCCAGGATAGACGGGGACGCCCGGCGTACCGTTGCCCCCTTGGCACACGATCCCTCTCCGAGGTCACGGTAGCCTGGCTTTTCCGGCGATAACACCTAATGAACACATTAAGGAGTTGGGCGAAGTTTAACTTCAGATTCAACCTCGGACAACCTATAACCTTTACAGGACATCCGATCCAGTGATTTCAACGTAGCAGTTGAGTGGAGGCAGTATGCGGAATGCGAGCGCGATCAAGTGGGGCCTTCTTCCCCTCCTCGCCAGCCTGGCCCTGACGGGCTGCGGCCGCACCCCGACGGCCGTCATCACCGAGCCCCAGACCGGCACCGGTCTCGTCTCGACCATCAACCAGCGTCCCGAGCTGCCCCAGGGGGTCTACCCCGTCTCGCTCGCCGTGACCCCGAACGTCGTCTCGATCACCGTCGGTGAGCAGCGCCAGTTCGCCGTGAGCGTCCAGGGCAGTGACGGCAAGGCCTACCAGGATCCGCGCCTCGTGAACTGGTCGATCAGCGACGCCCAGGCGGGCACCATCAACGACCAGGGCGTCTTCACCCCTCAGCTCCAGCGCGTCGTCACCGTCCGCGCCACCCTGATGGACCGGGTCTCGGACGTCACCGTCACCATCGCGCCGGCCGTCTACAGCTGGCAGCAGGTCCAGAGCCCCACCAGCGCCGATCTCTACGCCGCCAAGATGGTCTCGGCCAAGGAGGCCTGGGTCGGCGGCGCGAACGGCACCCTGCTTCACCTCCTCAACGGCTCGTGGCAGATGGTGACCGGCGGCAACACCGCCTACACCTGGCGCTCGGCCGACTTCGCCAACGCCGGCAGCGGCTGGATGGTCGGCCACCAGGGCAACGACCTCAAGGCCACCAGCCCCGCCATCGCGATGCAGTACCGCGGCGGCAGCTGGGTCGGCACCACCACCGGCGTCAACGGCGCCCTGCTCGGCGTCTCGGCCCTCAGCGAGACCAACGCCTGGGCCGTGGGCCGCGACTCGGCGGGCAAGGTCCTGCTGATGCAGTGGACCGGCAACGCCTGGCGCCGCGACACCTCGTACAAGGGCTCGGGTCACCTCAACGCCGTCCAGATGCTCGGTCCCTCGTCGGGCTGGGCGGTCGGCACCGACGGCGACAACGCCCTGGCGCTGCACTACGACGGCAAGAGCTGGAAGGAGAGCTCGCTTCCCTTCGCCTTCGGCATCGGCCGCGACTCGGAGCTGCTCGGCATCCAGATGTTCAACGACCAGCAGGGCTACGCGGTCGGCAGCCAGAAGAACCTCGCCGGCGTGAAGCGCGGCCTGATGCTCGCCTACGACGACCGCGGCAGCAACGTCGTCAACCTCTCGAACTGGAAGGTCAAAGAAGCGAGCGACGCCGGCGTCAAGTTCCTCGACCAGGTCCCCCTGCGCGGCATCTCGATGATCGACGGCAACAAGGGCTGGCTCCTCGGCGCCACGGTCACCCCCAACCGCCTCCCCGAGCCCGGCACCTGGTTCGGCGGCACCATCAACGACGTGTACGGCAACCTGCTCGCCTTCGACGGGGTCAGCTACCGGATCGACAACAACTTCCAGTACTACAACCTCAGCAAGGAGTTCACCGGCATCCACGTCCTGCCCCAGGGCGACGGCATCATCGTCGGCAAGCAGGGTTACCTGATGCAGCGGGCCTACGACTGGCGCAACACCAACTCGGGCGGCACCTACAACAACCTCGGCAACCAGGGCGCCACCAACTAGACGATCACAAAGCGAGCGGGCGGCGAGTTGAAACTCGCCGCCCGCTCG
>DATNQI010000095.1 GCA_036704125.1 Pantanalinema sp.
CGGATCCGGTAGTGACGCGGCGGCATGAGGGGGAACTCCTCTCCAGGACGATACACTCGGAGGTCGATGTCCCTAGCCTAGGCGCCTGGCGGGTCCCGGTCATCACACCAAGGTAGTAGCCCCGGAAAATTCCGGGGCTACTACCGGCGCAAGGGGATCAGACCAGAAAGAGCGAGCGCGCCCGAGCTGCCGCCTGGGTGCGGTTGGAGCACCCGAGCTTGCTCATGAGGTTGCTGTTGTGTTTCTTGACGGTGTTGAGCTCGATGCCGAGCCGCAGCGCGATCGCCTGGTTACTGAGCCCCTCGGCGATGAGCCGCAGCACGCCGAGCTCGCGATCGCTGAGCGGCTCGACCAGCACCGCGTCCGCGCGTCCTGTCGCCTTCGCGCTCCCGTGCGGGCCGAAGCGGGAGAGCAGCTCGAGGGCATAGGCCCGCGCCGCCTCGGACGGCAAGCGAGGAGCGTGCTTCTTGAGGAGGCCTGCCACGGCGTCGCCCTCGTCGAGGAAGACGCGGACGAAGCCCTCGGGCGCCGCGAGGGCGAGAGCCCGGTCCAGCACGGCCAGAGCGCCGTCTCGCCCCCCCTGCCGATCCAGCAGCAGCGCGCGGAGCACCAGGGCGCGCAGCAAGAGGGGCAGCTGGGACAGGGCGGCGGCGTTCTCCTCGACGCGATCGAGCCACAGGGAGGCCTCGGCCGAATCGCCCGCCGCCAGGTGAATCCGCGCGACGGCCACCCCCTCGTTCTGGAGCGACCAGTTCAGGTAGTCGTCCTCGTGCGGCGCGCGAGCCTGCGCCCAGCGCAGGGCCTCGGCGCGCCCCTCGGCGCCCCGGGTGAGGGCGAAGAGGGCCCGGCGCATGGAAAGCGTCGACTCCAGCTGGGTGACGAAGGTCCGGACGCCGGCCTGGCGCATGAGGGCAAGGCCTCGCTCCAGGACGGCGACGGCCTCGGCCAGGTCCCCCTGGGAGTTCCTGAGGCGCCCCAGGTTCAGGTAGCCGTTCAGGGCCGCGTCGAGCATCTCCTCGCCGAAGCCCACCCCCTCCAGCAAGGCCTGCTCAGCGCGCTCGAAGTCGCTCCACTCGCGCATCAGCTCGCCGAAGCCGACCAGCGCGAAGCTCATCGCGGTGGTGTTGCGCAGGCCCTGCGCCTCGGCGTAGTCGAAGACCGTCTCGTAGAGGCGGTGGGCATCCTTCAATCGCCCGGTGTGGACGAAGAGCATGGCCTCCAGGCTCATGGACGCGATCAGGTAGTAGGCGGCGCCGAAGCGCCGGCTCAAGGCGGTAAGCTCCTCGTAGACGGCCACCGCGAGCTCGGTCTGGCAAGCGAAGTGATGGGCCAAAGCCAGGTTGAGCAATCCGAGCATCCGCCAGCCCGCATCCTCGGGAGCGAGCGCGGCCAAGGCCTCGCGGGACAGGCGGATCGCTCCGCTCAGATCCCGCCGAACCCGGGTGAGGTAGGCCCTCAAGACCTGGGCCTGGGCCAGGAGGCGCGAATCGCCATCCTCCTTCAGCCGGTTCTCGATGCGATCCACCAGGGCGGAAAGCCGCTCGGTTTGCCCGGCGGATCGCAACGCCTGGGCCCTGATGAGGTCGAGCCGGGGCCGCTGGGCGAGAACCTCGTCGGGCAAGGCGGCGAGCCAGCCTTGCAGCCTTGCCAGCTGGCCGCGCTGGAACTGCGCGTGACCGGCCTCGATGAGATCGGCCGCCCGGTCGTAATCTTCCCCCGCCAGGGAGTGTTGGATGGCGTCGTAGCTCTCTGCGCGCCCGGCGAACCAGGCCGCCGCGCGCCGGTGGAGGACCCCGGCATGCCCCGGCTTCCGCAAGGCCAGCAGGTGGCGCAGCATGTCGGCGAAGAGGTGGTGGTAACGGTACCAGCGCCGCGCCTCGTCGAGCGGCACCAGGAAGAGGTTCGCCTGCTCCAGGCGCGCGAGCATGGCCTGGCCGTGGCGCCCCGTGGTCACGGCCTCGCAGAGCGCGGCGTCGAAGCGATCGAGGATGGAGGTCTCCAGCAGGAACTCCTGCACGTCGGGGGCCTGGTGCGCCAGCGACTCCTCAACCAGGTAGTCGAGGATGTAGCGGTGGCGGCCATCGAAGCGCGAGACGAACGCGTGGCGATCCGCCAGGCCCTGCATGGAGAGTGCCGCGAGCTGCAGGCCCGCGACCCACCCCTCCGTGCTGGCTGCGAGCGAGGCCACGTCCGAGGCCGAGAGCGAGAGGGCCATGACCCGATTGAGGTAGGCGTCCGCCGTCTGGGGCGTGAAGCGCAGGTCATCCGCGCGGAGCTCGGACAGCTCGCCCCTCGCGCGCATCCGCGCCAGGGCGAAGGGGGGATCGGCGCGCGTGATGAGGACGAGATGGACCTGCGGCGGCAGGTTCTCGATGAAGAGGCTCATCCCCTCGAGCAAGGACTGCCCGGTGACCGCGTGGAAGTCGTCCAGGACGAGCACCAGCGGATCCGGGGAGGACCCCAGGGAGTTCAGAAGGGTGAGGATCACGTCCCTGATGGGCGGATCCGGTCGCTGCATCAGCTCGAGCGCCGGCGCGATCGCGCCGGGCGCGACCCGCTCGAACGCGGCGAGGACGTGCCGCCAGAAGCGCGGCGGCGCATCGTCGTCCGGCTCCAGGGAGAGCCAAGCCGTATGGGGGCGGCGGGCGCTCGCGTCGAGCCACTCGGCCACCAGGCTCGTCTTGCCGAAGCCCGCCGGGGCCGACAGCAGCGTCAGGCGCGCCGAGAGGCCCGCCTCGAACCTCGACGCCAGGTCGGGCCGGGGCACGGCCTTGAGGTTGCGGCGCGGGGCGAACAGCTTGGTGGCGAGAATCGGAGCGCTCAATTTCCCGCCAAGACGGCCAAGAGGGCGATCGCAGCGGGCAATCCCTGGATCCAGAGGATGGTTCGCTTGACGGTGACGGCCCCGAAGGCCCCGGCCACCCCCACGCAGCAGAGGAAGAAGACGGCGAGCGACCTGGCCATTCCCGGGTCGGAAGCGATCAGCGCCCAGACCAGGCCGGCGGCGAGGAAGCCGTTGTAAAGGCCCTGGTTGGCGGCGAGCGGTGCGGTCAAGGCCGCATCATGCTCGGAAAGGCCGAAGACCTTGCGGCCGAGCGGCCGGCGCCAGAACACGGCCTCGAGCAGGAGGAACCCCAGGTGCTCGAGGGCGACCAGGCCGATCAGGATCTCCGCGAGCATGGTCCCTTCCTCGGGCTAGGCATCCGGCGAGGGCTTCTTGCCCTTGAAGAGGTCGCCCAGCTTGTCGACCCCCTGCCTGAGGTTGAGCGCGAACCAGTCCAGGGTAGCGTCGATCCCCTTCATCGCCGTGCGCGCGGCCAGCTCGGCGCCCTCCACCGGGTGCGACAGGGCATAGCCCAGCTTGCGGTCGGTGTCGCCCGCTTGCTGATCGTTGCGGCGCGCGTAGAAGAGGGACAGCTCGACCACCAGGCCGCCGAGGGCCATGGGCAGGAGCATCGGGGCGAAGGCCGCGCTCACCGTCGCCAGGAAGAGCCCCGCGCTCGAGACGATGCTGCCCACGGCGAGCGCCCGGGTAGTGGTGGAGGACTCCTTGGCCTTGAAGACGTCGTAACCGATCCAGACGGAGTTGGCCAGGGCCGCCACGTTGAGGAAGGGCAGGGCCTTGCCCAGGCCCCGGAAGATGCTTCCAACGGGGGTCTTCATCAGCCAATCCACGCCGCGGCCGAGGGCCTTGACCGTCGGGGCGAGGGTCCTGGATCGAGCGGCGAACGTCCCGATGCTGCTCCAGGCCGCGATGAGCTCCTTGCCGAGGGTGATCCCGCCCTGGGCGTGGGTGGCGAGATCCAGGGCGGACTTGGTCTTCTTGACGGGCGAGGCGACCGGCGAGGTGAGGGTCTCGACCTCCTTGGCGGCGGCCTGGGCCTTGTCCTTGAGCTTCTTGTCACCCTTGGCGAGCATGACCACGTCGGCGACGACCGCGAGAGGGGCGAGGGCGGCAGGGGCGTTCTCGAGGACAGCCTTGGTCGCGGCGGCGGCGGCGAAGGCGTCGCCGTTGGCGACGGCCGCCACGCCGGCGACCATCGTCGCACCGTTCGCGATGCCGGTCTTGAGCGCGTCGCTGGTCGCGACCTTCCCGCCCATGGCCTTGGCGGCCTCGGTGACGGCGGCGACCGAGTCGCCCGAAACCGCGGCGGCGGCCACACCGACCGAGGTACCCACCACCGAGCTCACGAGCTTGTCGGCCTTGGTCGCGGCATTCTTGAGGAGCACGGATTCGGTCTGGTCCAAAGCGGCCTCGGGCTCGCCGGTTTGGTCCTGCTCAGCCGCCTCCGGCGCCGCCTCCTCGGAGGGGCGCTTGCGGAGCCGGTGAGGCTGCATATTGGTGCTGGTGCTACCGATCCCCGACATGGCCCACCCATCGACAACGAGCAAACGTGCCTTTCTTTATTATTCCCAGGCCATGGGCGATCTTTCGCCCCGGCAATCATTCTTATCCTTGCACGCTTGCGCCGCCGCGACGAAAGGGTCGCTTCGGTCTTGGTCCGCCCCAAGATCGACGCTACGATGCGATCCAAGAGCGCTCCGCAAGACGATGGAAGGACGAGGAGGCCCGAGATGCTTGCGACCTTGACTCAAAACTGGTGGCTCCTGCTGGTTCGAGGGATCTTCGCCATCCTCCTGGGGGTGGCCGCGATGGCTTGGCCCATCGCCACGGCGGCCGCCCTCGTCATCCTGTTCGGGGCCTACGCCTTGACCGACGGGCTCGTCACGACCGTCGGCGCCTTCGCCAACCGGGTGGGCGAGCACCGGTGGCTGATGCTGAGCCTGGGCGTCATCAGCGTGATCGCCGGGATCGCCGTCTTCAGCATGCCCCTCACCGCGACCGTCGCGATGTTCTACGTCGTGGCGGCGTGGGCCGTCTTCCGCGGCGTGGCGCAGATCGTCGGCGCCTTCCAGGTCAAAAACGAACAAACGAGCCAGCTCCTGATGGGGCTCGGCGGCCTGGCATGGATCGTCTTCGGCATCATGGCCCTCATGCAGCCGGCCGTCGGCTTCCTGGCCATGATGATCACCATCGGCACCATGGCCATCATCGCGGGCGCTTGCGAGATCGCCCTCTCCTTCCGGGTGAAGGGGGTCGGCGAGCGGCTTCGGGTGGCCATGCTCGAGGAGCCCACGGCGGCCCGCGCCTACGAGACCCCGCGCAGCCGCACCCCTCGCTGAGACGAAGGGCGAACTCCCGGTCAAGGCGCCCGGCATCGGGCGCCTTGACCTTTCGATCGTGGATTTGTGACAATCATTCTCACTTGCTAGACCGAGGAGAGCCGGAATGGACATGCACGAACTGATCGCGACGCGCCGCACCACCTTCTCGTTCCAGGACCGCCCCGTGCCCGAGGACGTCGTCCGGCGCGCGCTTCAAGCGGCCCACTGGGCGCCCAACCACAAGCACACCTATCCTTGGCGCTTCGTCCTGGTCGGGCCCGAGATGAAAGAGCGGCTTGCGGATTACTTCGCCGATCGCACCGAGGCCAAGCTGCGCTCGCGCGGCGCCGACGAGGCGGAGCTGCCGGCAGCGCGCAGCGCCGCGCGCGCCAAGGGCCTCGCGGTTCCATGCTACGTGGTGGCCTACGCCGTGCAGGAAGGCGACGAGACCAGGCAGCGCGAGGACTACGCCTCCACCTGCTGCGCCGTCCAGAACTTCCTTCTGGCCGCGTGGGCCGACGGGGTGGCGAGCGGCTGGAAGAGCTTCGACACCCCCCAGGCCTACGCCCTTTTCGGGCTAAACCCGGCGCATGCGAGGATCGTCGGGCTCTTGCAGCTCGGCTACGAGACCCAGCGGCACGATGGCCGGCGACCACCGGTCGAGACGGTCGTCACGCGCACCCCCTGAGCGCGAGATCCCGTCGGCGACGCAGCATGGAAAAGACATTTCATTCCGGCGAAAACCTCGTAGATGTGGCATAAAGCGCGTTCATGCGCTACAACGATGGGAGGTGTTGGCAACGCCGCCCACCGCTCACACACGACGGAGTACCGCGCATCATGCCCATGAACCCCGGCCAGTTCTCGCCCGAGTCCCTCATGATGACCTATGGCTACAACCCCTTCCTCTCGGAAGGGGCCGCGAAGCCCCCCATCTTCATGA
Source organism: Pantanalinema sp. (assembly GCA_036704125.1). NCBI lineage: Bacteria > Bacillati > Cyanobacteriota > Cyanophyceae > Leptolyngbyales > Leptolyngbyaceae > Pantanalinema > Pantanalinema sp. The sequence goes on from DATNQI010000095.1 coordinate 6,110, forward strand.
CCTCGACCTTCGTCTTCCGGACCGCCGAAGAGGGCGAGCAGTACTTCAAGTGGGCCTACGGCCTCGAAGAGCGCCGGACCGACCAGACCATGGGCCTGATCTACTCGCGCCTCAACAATCCCGGCCTTCAGATCCTCGAGGAGCGCCTCGCGCTCTGGGACGCCGCCGAGATGGCCCTGAGCTTCGCGAGCGGAATGGCGGCCATCACCACATCGGTGCTGGCTCACACCAAGCCCGGCGACGTGGTGCTCTACAGCATGCCCGTCTACGGCGGGACCGAGTTCCTGTTCCAGAACATCCTGCCCAAGTTCGGCATCGAGACCCGCGCCTTCCCGGCGGACATGCCGCTCGACGCGCTCGAGGCGCTCTCGAAATCCATCGGCGAGCGGCTCGCCATCCTGTACATCGAGAGCCCCGCGAACCCCACCAACGTCATGATCGACATCGAGGGCATCACCGCGATCGCCCGCGGGGCCTCGAGCGCCGAGCGCAAGGTCCTGACCTTCGTGGACAACACCTTCCTGGGCCCGATCTACCAGAAGCCCCTCGCCCAGGAGGCGGATCTGGTCCTGTACTCGGCCACCAAGTACATCAGCGGCCACAGCGACGTGATCGCGGGCGCGGTGACCGGCCCCAAGGCGGTGGTCGAGGCGATCTCGACCTATCGCACCATCATGGGGTCCATGCCCGACCCGTTCTCGTGCTGGCTGCTGATGCGATCGCTCGAGACCCTCAAGATCCGCATGGAGGCCCAGGCCGCCAACGCGACCCGCATCGCCGACTACCTGGACAAGCATCCCGCCGTCGAGCGGACCTTCTACCCGACGCTGCTCGAGCCCGGCACGCTCCAGCACGCCATCTACACCAAGCAGTGCTCGGGTCCCGGAGCGATCGTCTCCTTCGAGCTCAAGGGCGGCAAGGCCGAGGCCTTCCGCTTCCTCAACGCGGTCAAGCTGTGCAAGCTCGCCGTCAGCCTGGGCGGCACCGAGAGCCTGGTCGAGCACCCCGCCACCATGACCCACAGCGACATCCCGCCCGAGGATCAGCGCGCCTGCGGCATCACCGAGAACCTGATCCGCCTCTCGGTGGGCGTCGAGAACCCCGAGGACCTCATCAAGGACATCGCGCAGGCCCTCGAAGTGAGCCAGGCGCCTGTCGCCGCCACGGCGAAAGCCTGATCTCCCCAAATCGACGGCCCCCTGAACGCTG
>DATNQI010000096.1 GCA_036704125.1 Pantanalinema sp.
GGCCCGCCCCATTTTTCTTGCTCAGCTGCACCGGGACGATGAGCGCTCAGTCCACATGCCGGGGAGTGGGCTTCACCTCCTGAGCGGGCAAGGGATAGTCGGGCTCCTGGAAGTGAAACCCGAGCGCAATCCCCCGTCCGAGCGGATGGAGTTCGTCCTCGCAGGCCTTCAGGCACTCTCCGCACTGGAAGCAGGCCATCATGTACCGCTTGGGCTGGCGCGGGTCGAACCCGATGGGACAGACATTCTTGCATTCGTGGCAGCCGGTGCAGTCCCGCATCGACCCGTGGGAGCCATCGGCGGCGGCCGTGGGGTTGAAGCCCACCTCGAGCGCCTTCTTGTTGGTCATCCATGACAGCGTCTGGATCAGGCCCACGCCGCAGACGTAGCGGCAGAAGTGCAACCGGACAAACCCGCCCACGATAGCCGCCAGCACCGTGAGGTACGAGAAGGGGACGATGATCCCGAGGTTGTGGGTCCGGAAGGCTTCGATCACTCCCTCGGGCCGGACGAACAGCGACAGGATCGTGAACGCGACGAGGGGGGCCGCCGAGACCACCCACAGCCAGACCAGGGCGAGGCGCATGGCTCGGCCGGGGCCGGGCTTCTTCGCCCACCGGAACATGGCCTCGCCCGTCTCGGCCAGGAGGCCATAGGTGCAGCTGTATCCGCAGTGCACCCGGCCGAAGAGGCGCGCCGTCACGATCACGGCGATCACGAAGATCGCCACCGGCAGCACGCCCTGCAAGAGCACGGGCGCCACCACGTCCCAGTGGGCGGAAGCCCCTCGCTTGAGGGCGTCGGCGGGCAGGATCACGCGCGGGGGCCAGGGGCGCCCTGCGACGACCAGGGCCAAGTGGCGGATATCGACCTGCAGCAGCCCCGAAAGCGGCAGCGAGATCCAGAAGAGCGACGTCAGGATCTGGGCGATCTTGCGGTTACGGAAGTAGCGACGCCCAAAGGTATTCGACTGAGTGGTCATAAGCGGCTTTCTAGGCAGGTTTCTTGGCCGGTAGGCTCAGGTAGACCAGCGCGACGAGGGGACCCAGGAGGGTCGCACCGAAAATCCAGAGGTAGGGGTCCCGGTTCTTGTGCGGCGCCTGCCAGAAGCAGACCAGAGGGGCCACCATCCACAGGAACAGGAAGAAAAACGTCAGGTAGTGATGTGACATGGCTCAGATCTCCGAGGACAGGCGCTTGTTGATCTTGTAAAGCGCGTAGACTCCGCCACACAGCGTGACGACCAGGAAGACTCCGGTGAAACCCAGCATGAACAAATCCATTGATAATCCTCCGCTTGGCAAACGTCGCGCCCCGGCATCCGGGGCGCGACGCTTGAGTGTCCGCTAGGCGGTCGGCGCGAGGTGCGCCGAGCTCTTGGGTGCTCGAGCCGGAGCGATCTTGATGAGGTCGCGCCAGATGTAGACGCAGCCCCACAGGAACGTGACCCCGGAGATGAAGCGCGCAACCCAGAACAGCATGTTGTACTGGTTCTTCACCGTGACGAAGTCCATTCCGACCACCCGCTCCAGGTAGACCTGCACCAAGGCGGCGCCGGTCAGGATGAGGGTGATCCCGCACATGGAGAGGACCATCCACCAGAAGCCCTTCATGCCGCGACTCTGGTCCCAGGCCGTCTCCGTGGTGTAGCCGTGCAGCGTCGGCAGCGCCACGTACCAGGCGGCGATGATCAGCATCGCGTAGGCCCCGAAGAAGGCCAGGTGGCCGTGGGCGACCGTCATCTGGGTGCCGTGGGTGTAGGCGTTGACCGGGGCGAGGGTGTGGATGACGCCCCAGAGGCCGGCGCCGACGAAGTTGAACAGCGCGTGTCCGACCGTCCAGTAGAGGGCGGGCTTGTTGGTGATGTTACGCGCGTGCTCCTGGCTGTGCCGGAACGCGTCCCAGACCATCACGAGCAGGGGAATCGGCTCCATCGCCGAGAAGATCGAGCCGATCCACAGCCACATCTGGGGAGTGCCGATCCAGTAGAAGTGGTGACCGATCCCGAGCAGGCCGGAGATCATGACGAGCGCGACCTCGAGCCACATCCAGCGCTCCATCGAGCGGCGGGGGGCCTTGAGGATGGTCATCAGGAGGAAGCACAGGATGGCCGAGGCGATGAGCTCCCACGAGCCCTCGACCCAGTAGTGGATGACCCACCAGCGCCAGAAGAGGTCGTTGGAGATGGCGGTGTTGAAGAACATGCCGGGCAGGTAGGCGACCGCCAGGCAGAGCTGACCCACGAGCATCATGACCATCATATCGGTCTTCTTGCCCTTGAAGTAGGTCATACCGACGTTGTAGAGATAGACCAGGATGACGGCCACGATCGCCCAGTCGGCCCAGCGCGGGGCCTCGATGTATTCACGGCCTTCCGAGAAGAGCCCCGTGTCGAGGAACAGGTTGTTGAACGCGTGCCCGGTGGCGCCGTCGAACAAGTAACCCAGGACCAAGACCACCGCGGCGCCCGAGAGCGCCCAGAACTGGACCTTGGCGAGCATGGGGCTGTAGATCTCCCGCTCGCACTCGAGCGGGGTCATGTAGTAGGTGGCCCCCATGAAGCCCATGAGCAGCCAGACGACCAGGCAGTTGACGTGGATTTCCTTGGAGATGTTGAAGGGCACCGAGCCCAGCCCCAGTTGCGGCCAGATGAACTGGGCAGCCGCCAGGAGGCCGAAGATGATCTGCAGCGCAAACACCAGGCCCGACATCAGGAAGAAGGGGTATGCTAGGCGTTGGCTTTCGTACTTGATGGATAGAGACATACCGGTTCCTTTCTAATGCCCGAGGGTTCTCAGGTAGGCCACCAGGGCGTCGCGCTGGTGACCCGAGAGGGCCTTGAACGAGGGCATTGCCGACGTCTTCGCGGGACTGTCCGCGGCCGGGTCGATCAACTTGGTCTCGATGAACTTGGCGTCAACCGGGGTCCCGAACAGCGACTTGCGGGTCGCTGCGCCGACGTCCGAGAGGTCGGGGCCGATCTTTCCGCCCTTGCCCTCGACGGTGTGGCACGTCACGCAGGCGGCCACCGTGTTGGAGTGGAAGAGCTGCTGACCCTCGGCGACCATCGGATCCTGGCCGGCGGCGGCAGCAGGGGCGGCGGCCTGGTCCGCGTTCATCGGACGGGGCGGCCAGTAGCTCAGAGCGAAGGGGTTGGTCTCGGGCTGATACGCACGCTTGTCGTACGGATCCTTCTTCGCCTTCATCTCCGCCCAGAGATCCTCGGGCAGGTTCACCTTGCTGGTGAAGTTGAGGAAGGAAACGAGATCCGAGGCTTCTTGCTCGGTCATCGCCGGGAAGGAGGGCATCGCGCTGTTGGGGTTGATCCCGTGCGCGTCACGGACCCACTTCTTGAGGAAGTCGTCATCCCGCGAAATGGCAATGCGGCCGAGATCGGGGGCGTACTGCGTACCGTCACCGAGGATGGTATGGCAGTCGACGCAGACGAACTTGTGGAAGACCTTCTTGCCGTTCACTACATCGGTGGGAACCGGCTTGCCCTCGATGTGGGCGGACTTGTCCATGTGGCTCAGAGACAAGGGCGCCAGATAGAAGAACATCACCGCTAGGCTAACGGCCGTTCCTCCGAAGAAGAGCCACTTGCCTAGTGCGGCGGCTTTCTCGTTGTCCAAGTATTACTCCTTTCTTCGCGTGCGGGCTTAGGAACCAGATACCGGGGTGTCCGAGCCTGGCTCGTCCCCCCCGCGAAACACCTCTCGGAACGTCTTGGCGAGCAGGCCGAGACCGAAGAGCGCTGCCAGGACGCAGATGCCGCTAAGCGCCACCATCGTCGCGAGCATCCCGCTCGCCGATCGCATCATGCAGGCCCCCACCGAGACGAGCATCAGGACTGCAGGCAACGTCAGGAACAAGTGGGAGTCGGCCCGATAGCCCCGCCCAGCAATACTGGTGAGCTTACTGAGCCGACTTTCCTCGAAACCAGGAACGGAATGCAGCATTGACCTTTTCCTCCGCCCTATGAAATACCCAAAATCGGCAGCGTGGGTATATGAGCTGCCTTAGTTACAATCATTTACCCAGACAGGCAAGGGTTGCAGGGGGGGTGCCCATGCGGGTACGATTGCCTGGTTCGACTGGAGGTGCAAGCCCTTGGCGAACCCTGGTCTTGGTAGAGCTCCTTCATCGCCTCGATGATGGGCGTGCATGCCCCCGAGTACGGGGGTATGCGGCGGCCTGCCCTAGTCTAGCGCTTGCGGGGATCCCCGAAAATGAGCTAGCTCAAGGAGGCCCTGAAATGAGGCCGGGCGATAGCAGCCGCTATCGCCCGTTTCGACTAAGAATGCAAGCCCTTAGCGAATGCTGGTCTTACTTGAGCTCCTTCATCGCCTTGATGATCTCGAGGCGCTTCTTGGGGTTGCCGACCGTGTAGGTCATCAGGGTACCCGGCTTGATCTTGCCGGGGTCGGTCAGCCACTTGTCCAGGGAGCCCTCGTCCCACTTGGCGACGGCGATGCCGTCGGTGATCGGCTTGGAGCCGAAGGTGCCGAAGAGGGGGGGGCCGACCAGCTTGTTCTTGGCCGGGCTGATGTCGTGGCAGGTCGCACAGGCGCTGAGCGCCTTGTCGGGGCCGGCCAGGGCAGGGGATGCCACGGCCGCTCCGAGCGACAACACGGCGAGGCCCACCAACAGGGGATTTCGCATGTGGACTCTCCTTTCCGAAGAGCGAGGGGGATGCCCGTGACCTGGGAACGAAAATAAGGACGGGCGCAGTGGCGAGACTAGCATCGCCCCATCCGTCGAGCATATCCGCAAAAACTACGGAGTCACCGGCTTTTCGCCTGCGGCAAACTACGGAAGTTGGCCCCGGATCGGAAAAATACGGATGCGCACTATGGACGATCTGACTAAAAGTTAGCCTCGCAAGCCCTCATATCCAGCGAATCTGCGTCAGAACGGCTCCGAGACAGCACGACACGCACCCAAATCCCGGAAGCACGCGCGTTTCGGGAGTCTCATCGGAGGCATTCGCCCATGTATCGCCACACCCTTCCCATTGCCCTCGCGGCGCTGGCCGCCGTGGTCGCATCGCCGGCCCAGGCCGCCCCGACCATGACCGACCAGGTCATGCTCTGGCAGGTCTTCCAGGTGGAGCCGGACACGGCGAACCGCAACGACCTCTTCGTCTACTACACCAAGCAGTACTGGATCACGCCCCAGCTCGGCGTCTACACCTTCTACAACACCTCCCAGTCGGCGACGGTGCGCGCCATGTACAAGTTCGACCTGGGCGACACCGGCATCAGCGCCACCACCATGGGCGGCATCCGCATGACCGGCCTCGGCAGCAATGCGAAGACGTTGAGCGCCGGCTTCAAGGAGGGCCCCGAGGTGGCCCTGAACGTCGCCAAGACCTTCGGCGGCGGCTTCTCGGTCAACGCCCTGGGATCCTATGCTCGTCTTTGGGGCCCGAACAGCGGCGGCGCCGAGCCCGGCAACCTGTATTTCTACGGGGCGAACCTCAACCAGAAGGTCGCGACCTCGACCACCCTCTCGGTGGGCGTCCTCGGCTCCATGCTGGGTGGCGCGTGGAGCGACAAGCTGACCTTCCACAACTTCGGCCCCACCCTCTCGCTCACCCAAGCCTTCTAGGCACGCAAGGAGACTAGCGTCTATGCACCGTAAGTTGACCCTGATGGCCGGCATCGCCATGCTCGCCGCCATCCCCCTCATGCCCGGCCTCGTGGCCAACGCGCAGGCACCCGGCACCGTGCCGAGCATGACCGACGGCGAGTTTGCGCGCGGCAAGGAAATCTTCTTCCAGCGCTGCGCCGGCTGCCACGGCGTGCTTCGCAAGGGCGCCACCGGCAAGCCCCTCACCACCGACATCACCCGCAAGCGTGGCTATGACTACCTCAAGAACATGATCACCAACGGCTCGCCCGGCGGCATGCCGAACTTCGGCACCTCCAACGAGCTGACCGCGGGCGAAGTGGACATCATGGCCCGCTACGTCCTGCAGGAGCCCCCCCAGCCCCCCGAGTTCGGGATGAAGGAGATGATGGCCTCCTACAAGGAGATCGTCCCCGTCGCCAAGCGCCCCACCAAGCAGATGAACAAGCTCAACCTCAAGAACTTGTTCTCGGTGACCCTGCGCGACAGCGGCGAGATCGCCCTGATCGACGGTGACAGCAAGGAAATCATCAAGATCATCAAGACCGGCTACGCGGTCCACATCTCGCGCATGTCGGCCTCGGGCCGCTACCTCTACGTCATCGGCCGCGACGGCAAGATCAACCTGATCGACCTGTGGATGGAGAGCCCCGACAACGTCGCCGAGATCAAGATCGGCATGGAGGCCCGCTCGGTCGAGACCTCCAAGTTCAAGGGCTTCGAGGACAAGTACGCCATCGCCGGCGCCTACTGGCCGCCCCAGTACGTGATCATGCAGGGTGAGACCCTCAAGCCCCTCAAGATCGTCTCGACCCGCGGCATGACCGTCGACACCCAGGACTTCCACCCGGAACCCCGCGTGGCCTCCATCGTCTCCTCGCACTACAACCCGACCTTCATCGTGAACGTCAAGGAGACCGGCAAGATCCTCGCGGTCGACTACACGGATCTCAAGAACCTCAAGGTCACCGAGATGGAGGCCGCGCGCTTCCTGCACGACGGCGGCTTTGACTCGACCGGCCGCTACTTCCTGGTCGCCGCCAACGCCTCCAACAAGGTCGCGGTGGTCGACACCAAGGAGAACAAGGTCAGCGCTCTGGTCGAGGTCGGCAAGACCCCGCACCCCGGCCGCGGCGCCAACTGGGTCGATCCCCAGTTCGGTCCCGTCTGGGCCACCGGCCACCTGGGCGACGACTCGATCACCCTGATCGGCACCGACCCCGTCAAGCACCCCAAGCAGGCCTGGAAGGTCGTTCGGACCCTCTACGGCCAGGGCGGCGGCTCGCTGTTCCTCAAGACCCACCCCAAGTCGAACAACCTGTGGGTCGACACCCCGCTCAACCCCGAGAAGGAGATCAGCGAGTCGGTCGCGATCTGGAACGTCAAGAAGCCTGACCAGGATCCCGAGATCGTCAACGTCGTGAAGCTCGCGGGCGTGGCCGGCGGCCGCGTGGTCCAGGGCGAGTACAACGTCAAGGGCGACGAGATCTGGTTCTCGGTCTGGGCGCCCAAGGACAAGGAGTCCGCGCTGGTCGTGTTCGACGACAAGACCCGGAAGCTGAAGAAGGTCATCAAGGACAAGCGCCTGATCACCCCGACCGGCAAGTTCAACGTCTACAACACCCAGCACGACATCTACTAGGCACCACCGGGGGGCAGGGCACGCCCTGCCCCCCACCCTTTCACCTTGGGGGTACACCATGAAAGCCGGATGCGTCTATCTCGTCGGAGCGGGGCCCGGGGATCCCGAGCTCTTGACCCTCAAAGCCCTTCGCCTGCTGCGCGAGGCCGACGTGGTCATCTACGATCGGCTGGTCAGTGAGGCCGTCCTCGCCCTGATGCCGCCCGGGGTCATGCGCGTCTACGTGGGCAAGGAAGCGAGCCGCCACTCCGTTCCGCAGGACCAGATCAACGAGCGCCTGGTCAAGCTCGCCAAGGCCGGCCGTCGCGTGGTCCGCCTCAAGGGCGGCGACCCCTTCGTCTTCGGACGTGGCAGCGAGGAGGCCGAGGAGCTCGTCGCCCACGGCATCCCCTTCGAGGTCGTCCCCGGCATCACCTCGGCCTCGGCCTGCAGCGCCTATGCCGGCATTCCCCTCACCCACCGCGGTCTTGCGACCGGGGTCCGCTTCGTCACCGGTCACTGCCGCTCGGGTGTCGATCTCGAGCTCGACTGGGAGTCCCTCGCGGATCCGAACACCACCCTGGCGGTCTACATGGGCACCGCCAACGCCGACGTCATCAGCGAGCGCCTCGTCGCGGCCGGTCTGGACCGCGAGACTCCCGTCGCCCTGATCGAGAACGGCACCACCCCGCGCCAGCGCGTCGGGATCACGACCCTCGGCGCGCTCAGCGCCGAGATCGCCCGAAAGGGCTTCAAGCCGCCCACCCTGATCGTGATCGGCAAGGTGGTCCGCCTTGCCGAGACTCTCGCGTGGAATCCCTCTCACCCCACCGAGGAGCTCAGCGCCCATGCGTAGCCGGATCGGCGCGCTCGCCCTGCTTTCGGTCCCCCTCGCGTTCGCCTGGGCCGTCGGCGCGAGGGCCGTCGCCGAGCCGACCCCCGCGCGCCAGGCGGAGCTCGCCTACATCGTTCGGCAGGATTGCGGCTCGTGCCACGGCCTGCGCTTCAAGGGGGGGCTCGGTCCCGCCATTCTCCCCGAGAATCTGAAGGGTAAGTCCACCGAGGCCCTGGCCCGTGTTATTCTCGAGGGAGTCCCGGGCACCGCAATGCCCCCCTGGCGGCCGATCCTCGCCGAGGACGAGGCCGCATGGATCGCTCGCTCGCTTCAGAAAGGTTTCCCCGATGCGCCTTAGAACCCTGCTCGCCCTCGGCGTGGCCCTCTCGCTCGGTGGCTGCTCGCAGATCCTGCGCGGCAACGAGGAGGTGCGCGGCACCGGGGACCTGGGGGTGATCATCGAGCGCGCCGCCGGTCGGGTGCAGGTGGTCGAGACCACGGGCCGGACGGTCCTCGGCGAGATCGACGGGCTGGGCGACCTTTCCCATGCCTCGCTGGTTTTCTCGCGCGACGGCCGCTACGCCTACGTCTTCGGTCGTGACGGCGGCCTAACCAAGGTCGATCTGCTGAAGCGGATCCTGGTCAAGCGCGTCGTCCAGGGCGGCAACAGCATCGGAGGAGCCATCTCCCAGGACGGCAAGCTCATCGCGGTCTCCAACTACGAGCCCGGCGGCGTCAAGGTCTTCGACGCCGAGAGCCTGGAGCAGCTCTGCGACATCCCGGCCGTTCCCGCCTCCGGCGCGAAGGCCTCAAAGGTCATCGGACTGATCGACCTGAGCGAGCATCGCTTCGCCTTCAGCCTCTTCGAGGCCGGCGAGATCTGGGTGGCGGACCTCAAGAATCCGCACAAGCCGGTCCTCACCAAGTACCCGGGTGCTGGCAGCGAGCCCTACGACGCCTTCATCACCCCGGATGGGCGCTACTACGTGGCGGGCCTCTTCGGGGAGGACGGCCTGGCCATGCTGGACCTGTGGAACCCCGAGAAGGGCGTCAAGCGCATCCTCGCGAACTACGGCAAGGGCCAGGAGAAGCTGCCGGTCTACAAGATGCCGCACCTGGAGGGCTGGGCCCTGACGGGCAGCGAGGCGCTGGTGCCCGCCGTCGGGCGGCACGAGGTCCTCGTCATGGACCACGGCCGCTGGCAGGAGGTCGGGCGCATCCCCGTCCACGGCCAGCCGGTGTTCGTGGTCGCGCGCCCCGACGGCCGACAGGTCTGGGTCAACTTCGCCTTCCCGCACAACGACACGGTCCAGGTGATCGACGTGCCGACCCGCAAGGTCGTCAAGACCCTGAATCCGGGCAAGGGCGTGCTCCACATGGAGTTCACCCCGCGCGGCGAGGAGGTCTGGCTCTCGGTGCGCGACGAGGACCGGATCGAGATTTACGACGCCAATAGCCTGGAACACCTGACGTCGTTCAAGTCCGACAAGCCGAGCGGGATCTTCTTCACCTCGCGCGCCGGCCGGATGGGGATGTAGGCATGACCGAGCTGGAGCGACGTCTGCTCAACGACTTCCAGCGAGGCTTCCCGCTCACCCCGCGCCCCTATGCCGAGCTTGCGCGGTGTCTCGAAGTGAGCGAGGTCGAGGTGATCGAGGCGCTCGCGCGGCTCCAGGCCGAGGGCGCCATCAGCCGGGTGGGGCCCGTCTTCGCCCCCAACCGCGTTGGGGCGAGCACCCTTGCGGCCCTCAGCGTCCCTCCCGAGCGCCTCGAGGACGTCGCCGCGCTGGTCAGCGCCTACCCCGAGGTCAACCACAATTACGAGCGCGAGCATTCGCATAACCTCTGGTTCGTGGTCACGGCCGAAAGCCGCGACCGGCTCGCGGCGGTGCTCGCCGAGATCGAGGCGCGCACGGGGCTCGCGGTCCTGGACCTGCCGCTCGAGGAGCAGTTTCACATCGATCTGGGGTTCGACCTGAGATGGCACTGAACGACGACGACAAGGCCGTGATTGCGGCGGTGCAGGCGGGGCTGCCCCTGGTGGAGCGGCCGTACGCGGCGATCGCCGAGGAGCTGGGCATGACCGAGGACCAGCTGATCCTCACCCTGAGCCGCCTCGTCGACCAGGGCCAGATCAAGCGCTTCGGGGTCGTCGTGCGCCACCACGAGCTGGGCTACCGCGCCAATGCCATGGTCGTCTGGGACGTGCCCGACGAGCAAGTCGCCGCCGCCGCCGCGGCCATGGTCGAAACCCAGCTCGTGAGCCTGTGCTACCGTCGGCCTCGCCGGCCCGGCTGGCCCTACAACCTGTTCTGCATGCTTCACGGCCGGAGCCGAGAGGAGACCCTGGGCAAGCTTGCGACGCTGCGCCTGCAGCCCGAGCTCGCCGAGCTTTCGTGCGAGGTCCTGTTCAGCACCCGGCGCTTCAAGCAGCGCGGAGCCCGCTACCACGAAAAGGGAGAAGAGGCGTGATGGACGCGCTGGACAAGGCCATCGTCAATCAGCTGCAGGGTGGCTTCCCGATCACGGATCGCCCCTACGCCGAGGTCGCCGAGACCCTCGGCATTCCCGAGGCGGAGCTCCTCGCGCGCCTGGAGTCCCTGCTCTCGCGCGGGATCCTCAGCCGCTTCGGCCCCATGTACCACGCGGAGCGCCTGGGGGGCAGCCTGATCCTCACGGCCATGCAGGTGCCGAGCGAGGACTACGAGCGGGTGGCCGAGATCGTCAACGCCATGCCCGAGATCGCCCACAACTACGAGCGCGAGCATGTCCTCAACATGTGGTTCGTGGTGGCGACCGAGACCCCCGAAGCGGCGCAGGCGGCGCTCGACGCCATCGCCGAAAAGACCGGCTACCCGGTGTATCCGATGCCGAAGCTCAAGGAGTTCTTCGTCGGCCTGAGGTTGGAAGCATGAGTCAGTCGGACGCCCTCGATCGCGCCATCATCCTGGCCACCCAGGGGGGGCTGCCCCTGGTGAGCGAGCCCTACCGCGCCGTGGCCGAGGCCGTGGGGACGACTCCCGACGAGGTGAAGGCGCGCCTTGAACGCATGCTCGCCGAGGGCGTCATCCGCCGGATCGGGGCGGTGCCCAACCACTACGCCCTGGGCTACCGCGCCAACGGCATGTCCGTCTGGGACGTGCCCGACGAGGCCATCGACGAGCTGGGCGCGCGGATCGGCTCCTTCCCCTTCGTCAGCCACTGCTACCACCGCCCGCGCCACCTGCCGCACTGGCCTTACAACCTGTTTGCCATGCTGCATGCCAGGACCCGCGAGGAGGTCGAGGCCCAGGCCCGCCTGATCGCCGAGGCGCTGGGCGAGGCCGACCGCGGCCACCTGATCCTCTACAGCACCCGGATCCTCAAGAAGACGGGCCTTCGCCTGAACGCCTGAAAGGACGCACCATGTTCCGAGTTTCCCAATCCATCCGAGAGTTGCTGCACCCGACGCCCCTGCGCCCCAAGCGCAACCCCACCGGGCCTGTGGTGATCTGGAACCTCACCCGGCGGTGCAACCTCGCGTGCAAGCACTGCTACGCCATCTCGTCCAACCGCGCCTTCCCCGGCGAGCTCGAGACCGACGAGATCCTCTCGGTGATGGCCGATCTGCGCGCCTTCGGGGTGCCTGCGCTGATCCTCTCGGGTGGCGAGCCCCTGCTCCATCCCGACCTGTTCCTCATCGCCGAGCGCGCCAGGTCCCTCGGCTTCTACGTGACCCTCTCGACCAACGGCACCATGATCGACGACTCGAACATCGACCGGATCGCGGCGGCCAAGTTCGACTACGTCGGCATCAGTCTGGACGGCATCGCCGAGACTCACGATCGCTTCCGCCGCAAAGAGGGCGCCTTCGCCTCCTCCCTGGACGGCATCCGCCGGTGCCGGGACAAGGGCATCAAGGTCGGGGTGCGCTTCACCCTCACCGAGGGCAACTCGGCCGATCTTCCCAGCCTCCTGCACCTCCTGGAGGAGGAGAGGATCGCCAAGTTCTACCTCTCGCACCTCAACTACGCCGGGCGCGGCAACGTCAACCGCAAGGAGGACGCCTACTTCAAGACCACCCGCGACGCCCTGGATCTCCTGTTCGAGGCGGCCTACCGCGACGCGGAGCAAGGCGGCGACCGCGAGTTCGTCACGGGCAACAACGACGCCGATGCCGTCTACCTGCTCCAGTGGGCCGCTAGCCGCCACCCGGATCGGGTCGAGGGCCTGCGCGCCAAGCTCGAGCAGTGGGGCGGAAACTCGACCGGGGTGAACGTCGCCAACATCGACAACCTGGGCAACGTCCACCCCGACACCATGTGGTGGGAGCACACCCTGGGCAACGTGCGCGAGCGCCCCTTCTCGGAGATCTGGGGCCAGACCCAGGATCCCCTGATGCTCGGCCTGCGCCAGGTGCCGCGTCAGGTCAAGGGCCGCTGCGCCACCTGCGCCCACTTCGCCATCTGCGGCGGCAACACCCGCTCGCGGGCCCTGCAGCTCACCGGCGATCCGTGGAGCGAGGATCCCGGCTGCTACCTGACCGACGAGGAAATCGCGCAGGCTGCCTGCGTAGGAGGTGCCCGATGAAAGCGCTCTGGCTTTCGATCCCCCTTCTGCTGGCCATGGGCCAGGCGGCTCATGCCACCGACGCATCGGCCGCCAAGAAGCTTTACGACCAGTCATGCGCCCAGTGCCACGGCGCCGAGCGGCTGGGCGGAATGGGCCCTGCCCTTATGCCCGAGAGCCTCGAGCGCCTGCGCCGGCCCGAGGCGCTGAAGACCATCAGCGACGGGCGCGTGGCCACCCAGATGCCGGGCTTCAAGGACCAGCTCTCCAAGGAGCAGCTCGATGCCCTGGTCGACTATCTCTACACCCCGGCCGGCGAGGCCCCGCGCTGGGAGATGCCCGAGATCCGCGCGTCGCACGTGGTCGACCAGGCCGCCAAGCGCCTTCCGAACAAGCCCGTCTTCAAGGCGGACCCGCTCAACCTCTTCGTGGTGGTCGAGACGGGCGATCACCACGCGACCATCCTCGACGGCGATCGCTTCGAGCCGATCCACCGCTTCAAGACCCGCTTCGCCCTGCACGGCGGCCCCAAGTTCTCACCCGACGGGCGCTTCGTCTACTTCGCCTCGCGCGACGGCTGGATCACCAAGTTCGACATCTACAACCTCAAGACCGTCGCCGAGATCCGCGCCGGGATCAACACCCGCAACCTCGCGGTCTCCGACGACGGCAAGTACGTCCTGGTCGGCAACTACCTGCCCCAGAGCCTCGTCATCCTCGACGCCGAGGATCTCTCGCCCCTCAAGGTGATGCCGGTCAAGGGCGAGGACGGCAAGCCCTCGCGGGTGAGCGCCGTCTACCAGGCCGCGCCGCGCTCGAGCTTCGTCGTCGCCCTCAAGGACGCCCCCGAGGTCTGGGAGATCCCCTACGGCGGCACGCCGAAGGCCAAGGCGTGGGTCCACGACCACGGGCCCGACTCCGGCGAGATGCTGGTCGGGGGGCCGAGCTTCAAGGTGCGCCGCATCAAGCTTGCGGACATCCTCGACGACTTCTTCTTCGATCAGTCCTACAAGCACCTGATCGGTGCCGGGCGCGGCGGAAAGAACGGGCAGGTGGTGGACATGGACGCGGGCAAGCAGATCGCCGAGATCGACCTGCCCGGCATGCCTCACCTGGGCTCGGGGATCACCTGGGAGTACCAGGGGCACCCGGTGCTCGCCACCCCCAACCTCAAGGAGGGCCTGATCAGCGTCATCGACATGGACACCTGGAAGACCGTCAAGCAGATCAAGACCCCGGGCCCCGGCTTCTTCATGCGCAGCCACGAGGGCACCCCCTACGCTTGGACCGACGTCTTCAACGGCCGCGACAAGGACACCATGCAGATCATCGACAAGCGCACCCTGGAGGTGGCCCGGACCCTCACGCCCTCTCCCGGCAAGGTCGCCGCCCACACCGAGTTCACCCGCGACGGCCGCTACGCGCTGGTGAGCGTCTGGGACGAGGACGGCGCGCTGGTGGTCTACGACGCCGCCACCTTCAAGGAGGTGAAGCGCCTGCCCATGAACAAGCCGTCCGGCAAGTACAACGTGTACAACAAGACCACCCGCTCGGCGGGTACCAGCCACTAAGGTTAGGAGACAACCATGCGCCTGTTCACCGTTAACCTGTGCCTCAAGGACTGGCCCTGCCTGGTCGTCGGGGGCGGCGTCGTCGCCATCCCCAAGGCGAAGCGCATGATCGAGGCGGGGGCGCGGGTGACCGTGATCGCCCCCGACATCAAGGAGGACCTGCCGGGGGCGACCCTCATCCGCCGGGAGGGCCGCATCGAGGACCTGGAGGGGATGAGGCTCGCCATGTTCGCCACCAGCGACCGGGAGCTCAACGCCCGGCTGTACAAGGAGGCGCTGCGGCGCGGCATCCTGGCGGCCGCGGTGGACGACCTGGACAACTGCGACTTCTACATGCCCGCTGTGATGACGCGCGGCGACCTGGAGATCGCCGTCTCGACGAGCGGCACTTGCCCTGCCTACTCGGTGTGGGTGCGCGATCGCCTCGCCGAGATGGTCGACGACTCCTACGGTGTGGCCCTCGCTTGGTTCGCCGGCCTGCGCGAGCGGCTGCGCGTGATCCCCATGGGGCGGCGCGGGGCCCTCTATCGCGCCCTGCTCGCCAGGGACTTCCTGCCCCGCTTCCGAAGCGCCCAGGTCGCGGCCTGGGCCGAGGAGGCCGAGGGGGTCATCGCCGAGCAGGGCGAGGCGGTCAAAGTCGGCTGAGATCGCCAAAAGGGCGCGGGGCGCCTCGAGTTGGGATAAGATGGATCGGTCACCCATCTCACGAGGTCTCGATGATCATTACCCCGTGCCCCGCCGACCTGAAACACCTCGACTTCTTCAGCAGCCTCGAGGAGGGCGAGCTCGCCCTTCTCTCTCAGCGCGCCGTCCTCAAGCGACTCTCGCCGGGGGAGGCCCTCTTCCATGAGGGGGAGCCTCTCGACCCGGCCCTGCGCTTTCTCTACTCCGGCTCCCTCCAGGTCCGCCGGACGTCCAGGAGCGGCAAGGAGACCATCCTGCGCCTGATCCGCAAGGGCGAGATGTTCGGGGTCGCGCCCCTCTTCGACCGAAAGCTCGCTCCGGGCAGCGCCCTTGCGACCGAGCCGACCGAGGTGCTCGAGATCCGGCTCGAGGACCTGATGACGTACCTGACCCACGAGCCGGCCATCGCCATGAAGCTGCTCGTGACCTTCGCCCAGCGCATCCGGGAGCTGCAGGACACCCTCCACGCGGTCGTGTCCGGCCGGGCCAGGACGCGCCTCGCTCGCGTCATCCTCGGCACCCTGGATCAGGGGGGGGCGACGGCCCTGAAGGACGACCTTCGCCTCAAGACCAAGCTTCCCCATGCCACCCTGTCCCGGATGGTCGGCATCACCTACGAGGAGTGCGTCAGGCTCATGCGAGAGTGGTCGCACGAGCCCGAGGTGGTGCGCTACGAGCGTGGCGGGGTGATCATCGTTTGCGATCGCCGCGAGCTGGAGCGCCAGGCCAGCGAGGACTGAGGTCGCGATCCATGAACTGAACGCCGGCCGCGGAAAGCTGGCCTTCCGGGGCCGGAGCGTTGTGTCGGACGTCAGCTGCCGCCGGTGTTCACCACCACGTAGGTCGTGGGGGTGGGGGTTGGCTCCGGTACGGGTACGGCAACCGGTGCGCTCACGGGATAGGGGTAGTAGTAGGGATACGGGTCGTAGATGCTCACTCCACCGTAATTGCCCCCCGAGTAAACGTCGACGTCCCAGTCCGGCCTCCCACCGTCCCAGCCCGGCCTCCCGCCGTCCCAACCGGGCCGCCCACCGCCGCCCGGCCTCCCGCCGTCCCAGCCTGGCCGCCCACCGCCGCCCGGCCTTCCGCCATCCCAGCCCGGCCGCCCACCGCCGCCGCCGCCCGGCCGCCCGCCGCCGCCCGGCCGCATGCCACCGCCGCCGCGACCACCGCCGCGACCGCCGCCGCGACGCTGGATCTCGTAGTCGTTCCCCGACATCCCGTCAGGCGGGCTCAGCTCGTGGCCGACTGAGGCGTTCGGGGTCAGCGTCGTCGGCTGCGCGCAGCCGACGACGCTTGCCACAAGCCCTGCAATGGCGAGGGCAACCGTCGTTTTTACTCGCATGGGCGCTTCCCTCCTTTCGTCCACCTTAGGTGAACCGGGCCTCGCCGTCGCTCGCCGCAAGTGACAGACCGTGCGGCCCATCCTGGGATATAATGATCTTGGCCACCTCCTTGTACGCATTCATCAAGGCAGCCTTTCCGGTAGTTTTTCCGGATGGCGCCATGGATGGCGGGAGGGAGAATGGTGTGAAGTCCATCCCAATGCTGCGAGGAGATACCATGAAGATTCTGTTGGCGACGGATGGCTCCGACCACTCCCGGCTCGCACTCGAGCAGGCCGCCGCAATCGCCGCCGCCGGTGCGGAGGTCGTGGTGCTGGTGGTCTCGAGCCTGGTTGATCTGGGATGGTACGGCGCCATCCCCCATGCGACCGAGGCGCCGTTCGAGGTGCCGACCGCCGAGGAGGCCAATGAGATCCTCGCCCGCGCTTGCGAGACCCTGCAGGGCCGTGGCGTATCCTGCCGCTCCCTGCGCCGGATCGGGGTGCCGGCCGATACCATCCTCGCGGTGGCCGAGGAGGAAGGGGTCGACCTGATCGCCATGGGCTCGCACGGTCGCACCGGCCTGGGTCGATTCCTGCTCGGCAGCGTTTCGAGCCAGGTCTCGACCCACGCCGGATGCTCGGTTCTCATCGCCAAGAGCAAGCGCGAGAGCCATGCGCCCGAGCTCCCCGACCCCATTCACCTTTCGAAGATCCAGAAGGCCTAGCGCGATGCGCAACTCCGAGTCCTCAGAGCGGGTACGCCAGCCCGACGGGCGCATACGGCGCCTGCTGAAGAGGATGCTCGTCCTTCAGGAGGACGAGCGGCGTCAGGTGGCGCGCGAGTTGCACGAGGACGCGGGCCAGCTCTTGACCACGCTGCTCTTCGGCATCAAGCTGCTCGAAGGGGCTCAGACCCTGGACCAGGTCAAGGCGCAGCTGCCCGTCCTGAAGCAACAGACGTGGGACGCGCTCGAGACCATGCGCCAGGTGTCGGTCGCGCTTCGGCCCCCGCTCCTGGAGGACCTGGGACTGGTGGCGACGCTGCGATCTTTCGTGCGGGATTTCGGCGCGCGCCACCAGGTGAAGGTCGCCTTCTCGACGCGCGGCGAAGAGGTGCGTCTGGACCCCATCCAGGAGGTCACCGTGTTTCGCATCGTGCAAGAAGCGCTCGCCAACGCGGGCAAGTACGCCGGGGCCTCGCACCTGCGCGTGGGGGTTCACTTCGAGCCCGACCACCTTCAGGTCGTCGTGGCCGACGACGGCGTGGGCTTCGATGACCCGCTCAGCGGGGGCGCACCCGTTCCGACCGAATCGGTCGGGATCGCCGGGATGCAGCTTCGCGCCGACCTGCTGGGCGGCACCTGCACGGTGGATTCCGCCGCGGGAGACGGCGTCACGGTGACGCTGCGCGTCCCGCTTCCAGACGACCCTGCCACCGACAAGGAGCCGAGCCCCCAATGACTGAAAGCTTCGCCGCCCCCGTTCGCATCCTTCTGGCCGACGACCACGCGATCCTGCGGACGGGACTCAAGCTGATGCTCAGCAACGTCCCCAACCTGGAGGTCGTCGCCGAGGCGACCGACGGCGCCGCGGCGCTTCAGCTGGCTGAGGAGCATCGGCCGGACCTGGTCATCATGGACATCACCATGCCCGGCATGAACGGCATCGAGGCGACCTACGAGCTGAAGCGGCGCCTGCCCGCGACCCGCGTCCTCATGCTGACCATGCACGAGAACGAGGAGATGCTGTTCCGAACGGTGCAGGCGGGGGCCGCGGGCTACGTGCTCAAGAAGTCGGCCGACAACGAGCTGCTGGATGCGATCCGGCAGGTCATGGCCGGCGAGACCTTCCTGCGGCCCGAGATGGCCAAGCAGGTGATCAGGGACTACCTCGACCGGGTGGACGCCGGCGAGGAGGCCCAGTCCTACGAGAGCCTCACCGAGCGCGAGCAGGAGGTCCTCAAGTACCTGGCCGAGGGCATGACCAACAAGCAGGTGGCAGAGAAGCTTGTCCTCAGCGTCCGCACCGTCGAGACGCACCGCATGCGCATCATGGACAAGCTGGCCCTCAAGGGGCGTGCCGCGCTGGTGGCTTACGCCAAGCGCCGCGGCCTGGTGCTCTGACGACGCGACTACCCTTATTTATCGCTTCGCGGTAGGATCTCATGGCCACTATGAAGAAGCCATCGATCCTGATCGCCACGGCCGATGCCGAGCTCAAGCGGCTCCTCGCCTTCCTGGTCCAGAAGCAGGGCGGTACGGAGCAGCTGAGCGCTGCAAGCGCCGGCGAGGCGCTGCGCAAGGCGGAGGCCGCCCTGCCGGCCCTGGTGCTGGTCGATTCGGCCCTGCCCGGCAGCGACGGCCTTACGCTCTGCCGCAGGCTGCGCGCCGTTGCGACCTTCATGGACACGCCCATCTTCTTCCTGGGCGATCGCGCGGAGGCGAAATATCAGGCCTTTCAAGCCGGTGCCACCGACGTGATGATCAAGCCCCTGGACCAGCTGGAGTTCCAGTACCGACTCAAGGTCCACCTGCGCGCCCGCCAGCGGGGGCTCGAGGACGCCGGGGCCATCGAGGCAGGCACCCTCAAGCTCGAGACCGCCTCCCACACCGCGACCCTGAGGGGCCTGGCTGTCCCGCTCACCCCTTCCGAGTTCGCCATCCTGAGCTTCCTCGCAGGTCACCCGGAGCGGCCCGTCACGACCGAGGCCCTCCTGGTCGAGGCCCTCGGCGAGCCCAAGCATCTCGGCAATCCCCAGGTGGTCCACACCCACATCAAAAACCTGCGCCGGAAGCTGGAGCGCGTCTCGGCCGAGCCTGCCCTGATCCGCTCGTCCCGGCGAGGCTACACCTTCCACCCGCCGAGCGCCTGACGGTTTCTTGGTTGAAAATCAACCAAACCTTAATTTATTCATAAGAACTTGACCGCCCGGGGGGGCGACAACCATGGCACAAGCTTCACCTCTCACTCGAATGGAGGCTGCCCCCATGTCCAACCCCATCACCGGCCTTTCCGAGCGCAGCATGAACGACCTTCGCAAGAAGGCGAACGAGGTCGTCACGCGCTTCGACGCCGACCGCAACGGACGCATCGACAAGGCCGAGGGTGCGCCCCTCTTCAGCCACAAGGATAGCAGCTCATCCTCCAGCCGCGACTGGCTCACCGGTGATTTCGTCACGGTCACCACCGTCACCTATGACGTGCTCAAGGGCCTGCGCCACGGGGATGCCGGGCTTGCCGACGCGAACGGCGACGGCCTCGACTCCGACGAGATCGTCAACGCGGTCCTGCGCGAGGCGGACAGGAACGGCAACGGGAAGCTGGACAAGGGCTTCCTCTCCCTGTTCGGCAACGAGCGCCTCAGCGCGACCCCCGGCCGGATCGACAGCAAGTTCGTCGAGACCTCGCGCCGCGAGACGGGCCGCTCGAGCTACACCTACTACAGCCCGCTGCCCCGCGAAGACGATCGTCCGACGCCTCCTTCCACCGGCGGCGATTACCGCCCGACCCCGCCCTCGACCGGGGGCAGCAGCCGCCCGACCCCGCCCTCGACCGGGGGCAGCAGCCGTCCCACCCCCCCTTCGATCGACTGAAAACTTGAAGAGAGGCCGCGTCGTCGCGGCCTCTCTTTTTTGCGCGCGGTCTTCAGATCATCTTCAGCGAAGAGCGTGTAGCATGGGAGGGTTCGATCCCCAGCACAAGGAGGAGCATCGCCCCCATGACCACGACTGCAACGCATGAAACCCAGGCCGCCGCGATCGCCCAGGTTCTCTCGCAGTGTCAGGAGCAGAACGTCAAGTTCATCAACCTCCAGTTCTGCGACATCCTCGGCGTCGTCAAGAGCGTCACGATCCCCACCACCCAGTTCGAGGACGCCATCCGGCACGGCAAGTGGTTCGACGGCTCGTCCATCGAGGGCTACCTGCGCATCGCCGAGTCCGACATGTTCCTGCTGCCCGACCTGGCCACCTTCCGGGTGATTCCGTGGGACCAGTCCGAGACCAAGAAGCACGCCCGGGTCATCTGCAACGTGTTCCTGCCGGACGGCTCACCCTTCGTCGGGGATCCCCGTGGCGCGCTGCAGCGCATGGTCGCCAAGGCCCGCAGCCTCGGCTACGAGTTCAACACCGGCCCCGAGCTCGAGTTCTTCCTCTTCAAGAGCAACGAGCCTGGCAAGGTCGAGGCCCTACCGAACGATCAGGGCGGCTATTTCGATCTCTCGACGGACCTGGCCATGGACGTTCGCGCCGACATGGTGAATGCCCTCGAGGAGATGGGCATCGAGGTCGAGACCTCTCACCACGAGGTCGCCGCCGGCCAGCACGAGATCGACTTCAAGTACGCCGACGGCGTCACCACCGCCGACAGCGCCGTGACCTTCCGCTACACCCTCAAGGCGATCGCCCAGCGCCACGGCCTGCACTGCACCTTCATGCCCAAGCCCATCTTCGGCGCGGCCGGCAGCGGCATGCACACCCACATAAGCCTCTTCAAGGGCGGCGAGAACGCCTTCTACGATGCGAACGACCCTTACGGCCTCAGCCAGACCGCGCGGCACTTCATCGCGGGGGTCCTCGCGCACGCCGCCGGCATGATCGCCATCCTCGCTCCGACCGTCAACTCCTACAAGCGCCTGGTGCCGGGCTACGAGGCTCCGGTCTACGTCTCGTGGGCCCGCAACAACCGCTCGGCGCTCGTCCGCATCCCTCGCATCAACCCCCGCGTCCCCAAGGCCACGCGCGTCGAGCTGCGCTGCCCCGACCCCAGCTGCAACCCCTACCTGGCCTTCGCGGTCATGCTCGCGGCCGGCCTCGACGGCATCGAGCGCAAGCTCGCCCTGCGCGACGCGGTCGAGGAGGACCTCTACCACATGCCCCTGGCCGAGCGCACCTCGCGCGGCATCCACGCCCTGCCCGGCAGCCTCGGCGAGGCGCTCGAAGAGCTCAAGAAGGACAAGGTGGTCCAGGACGCCCTCGGCGAGCATATCTACGAGCGCTTCATTGACACCAAGAGCCAGGAGTGGGACGAGTACCGCCTCCAGGTCACCCCGTGGGAGCGCGAGCGCTACCTCGAGCTGTACTAGCCGCCCCCTCTTGCCCCGAAGCGCCCGGCTCACCGCCGGGCGCTTCGGGTTGTCACGAATTGTAAGGCGGGAGTTCCCTTGGTACAATGCGCCTAGTCCATCCGTCGAAGGGAGCAGCCTGCATGACGCCCCGCACCCCCTGCCCATCGACCCTCGTTGCCGAGGCCTCCCGTCATCCACCGCGCCCATGATCGCAGCGACGCGCCCCTTTCTTCTTGCCTGCGTGCTCGCCCTCGCCCTCGCAGCGCCAGGCCGTGCGGCGACCCCCTACGTCATCGGGGTCGTCTACTGGTCGATGGCCATCCCCGGCCAGGTGGCCATGCGACGCGGGCTTGAGGCCGCGGCCGCCGAGATCAACCGCTCGCGTCCGCCGCGCCCCATCCGCCTGATCGCCTTCGTCGGCGGGGACGGTGAGGAGGGGATCCGCCGGCAGCGCGCGGCCATGGCGCACCTGGTCCGGCGGCGCCCCGACGCCATCATCCTCCAGCCCATCGACTCGGCGGCGCTCTCCGGGCCGGTGCAAGACGCCAACCGCGCCAACATTCCGGTGGTGGCCTACGACCAGTACGTCCTCAACGGTAGGCTCGCGTGCTACCTGACCAGCAACAACACGCTCGCCGGCACCCTGGACGGCGAGTATCTGGCGTACCGCTTCCGTTCGCGCACCCGGGCCCATCCGCTGCGCTTGGTCATCGTCGAGTACCCCTACGTCACCTCGACGGTCGAGCGCGTGGAGGGCCTGCTGGACGCGCTGGTCAAATCGGGCACCCCCTACCGGATCGTGGCCCGCTACCAGGCCATCGAGCCCAAGGCGGGAAGGGCGGTGGGCCGCGCGATCGCCCGCAATCATCCGCGCGGGACGGTCGATGCGGTCTTTTGCGTCAACGATGGGGGCGGGCTCGACATCAAGAGGCAGCTCGAGGCCGCCAAGCGCACCGACATCGTGATGGCGACCATCGATGGCGACCCTGCCTCGGTCCGATCCATCGTCGAGGGAGGGGCGATCGGCATCGACACGGCCCAGTTCTGCGGGGCCCTGGGGGCCGAGAGCCTCAAGGTGACGCATCGCCTGCTGCGCGGGGAGCGAATCCCCCGGCAGGTCCTCGTCACCGTCTTTCCCGTCACCAAGGCCAGCGTCGCGGCCTTCCCCGGCTGGGATGGGGCGGTGCCCCGGGTGATCCGCCGGCCGTGGCCCCCCTACGAGCAGGTCCCGGGGAACCGGCTGACATGGTGATGCCCGCGCGCTTCGTCTCGCTCCGGACGCGCCTGAGCGTCAGCCTGGTCTTCTTCCTGGCCCTCACCCTGGGCCTGCTGGCCTTCTTCCTCGACGGGGTCAACATGCGCCTGGTTCACCAGCAGACCCTGGTGCGCGAGGAGCTGTTCGCGCGCAACGTGCAGCTCTCCATCAACCAGGTCCTGTTCGCGGGCAAGTACCAGGCCCAGGCCTACCTCGAGACCCTCAAGGAGGAGGGGCGGGACCTCTGCTACGTCCGGATCATCGAGCGTGCCTCGGGCCGGGCGATCGCCTCGACCGACCCGACCGAGGTGGGCCGCCGCTTCGACGACCCGGTGACGCGCCGGGCGCTCGCTCACACGGCGCGCAACGCGATCCTGACCCAGGACGTCACGGACCCGAGGGCGGGGCGCTGCCACGACCTCGCCCTGCCCTACGTGCGGGGCTACCTCAAGGTGAGCGAGGGCGTCATCCGGGTGGGGATCTCGCAGGAGGCCGAGCGGCGCGAGCTCGCGCAGGCCCGCTTCCTCACCCTCTCCTTGATCCTCCTCTTCCTCGCGATCGGGACGCTGCTCGCGGTCACCCTTGGCTTCCAGCTGACCTCCAGGCTCAAGCGCCTGGTGCTCGCGACCCGGCGGTTCGGGCTGGGCCACTACGAGACCCAGGTTCAGGTCCCGGACTTGCCGGGCGATGAGCTGGGCCTCCTGGGGCAAGCCTTCAACCAGATGGCCGCGCGGCTGAAGGCGAGCGCCGAGGACCTGGAGCGCCAGGTGCGCGAGCGCACCACCGAGCTTGCCCGGGCAAACGAGAGCCTGCGCGAGAGCTACGAGAAGCTGCGGCAGCTGGACCAGCTCAAGAGCGCCTTCGTCAGCGCCGTCTCGCACGATCTAAGGACCCCCCTGACCTCGATCAAGGGCTACGCCGAGTTCCTGGAGGACCAGGTCGGAGGCCCCATGCGCCCCGAGCAGCTGGAGTTCGTCGTGCAGATCGAGCGGGGCGTCGAGCGCCTCGAGAACCTCGTCAACGACCTGCTGGACTTCGCGCGGATCGAGGCGGGCACCTTCACGCTGCGCCTCGGGAGGGCAGACCTGACCAGCGAGATTCGCTCGGTGATCGAGAGCCTGCGCCCCCAGCTCCAGGAGGCGCAGCTGGACATCCGCGTGGAGGCGCCGGACGCCCCGCTGCGCGTCGTGCTGGACCCTGAGCGGATCGCGCGCGTGCTGACCAACCTCCTCAACAACGCCATCAAGCTCACCCCTCAGGGCGGGCGCATCGTGGTGCGCGCCAGCCAGGAGGGCGATTGCGTCCGCTGCGAGGTCGAGGACACCGGCCCGGGCATCGCGGCCGACGACATCCCCAAGCTGTTCCAGCGCTTCTCGCAGCTTCCGCAGGGGATGCACAAGGGAGGCACCGGCCTGGGGCTAAGCATCTCCAAGACGATCATCGAGGCGCACGGCGGCGAGATCGGGGTGCGCAGCCATCTGGGGGTCGGCAGCACCTTCTGGTTCACCCTTCCGATCGACGGCCCGAGATCCCAGGCAGACCAGCCTAGCTCATGAGCGAAGGCGGGCCCTCGACGAGGGCCCGCCTGCCAAATCGTCCGTCGCGCTCGGGGATTAGTCGCCCGAGATCCACTTGCCGACGCGCTGGAAGAAACCGCCGACTCCCTGTCGCGCTTCCTTGACGCCCTTGCCGACGCCGTCGGCCACGTCGCCGGCGAAGTCCTTCACGTCGTCCACCGCCTCCTCGACGGCGAACTCGGCGATCTTGTAGCTCTTGACGACCGTGTTGCCGACCGCCGTGGCCGCGTCGGAGACGCCGTCAGCGACGGCCTCGGCCGCGTCGACGACCCCGTCCTTCACCGCGATGGCGCCGTCGACGACGCCGTCCACCACCTTGCCGGGCAGGGCGAGGATCTCGGCCTTGGCCTCGGCCCGCTCCTCCGAGAGGATCTTGGAGGCCGCCTGCTTCCACTTGCCCTCGGGGTCCATGGGGAGGGCGGCGATCCGCTCACGCGCCTGCTCGAGATGCTTCCCCTGGATGATGGCGACCGGGATGGGGGCGATGGCGGTCACGGCGATGACCTGGGCGTCGTCCTTGAGGTCGCTGGCCATCTCGGTGATCTTGTCCCCGAAGGCGTCCACGGCGTTGCCTACCGCGTGGGCCGCGTCCGAGACGCCGTCAGCGACGGCCTCGGCCGCGTCGACGACCCCGTCCTTGACGGCGATGGCGCCGTCGACGACCCCGTCCTTGACCGCCACCGCGGCATCGACGACTCCGTCCGCCACCTTGCCGGGGATGGCGATGATCTCCTTCTTGGCTGCGGCCTGCTCCTCGGCGAAGATCTTGGAGGCTTCCTGCTTCCACTTGCCGTCGGGGTCCATCGGCAGCTTCGCGATGCGCTCGCGTGCCTGGTTGAGGTGGCGGGCCTCGATCACGGCGACGACGGGGGCCGCGACCGCGGTCACCGCGGCGACCTGCGCGTCCTCCTTGAGCTCCTGCCCGACCTTCTTGATCTGGTCGTCCACGTACTCGCCGACGGTGGGGTACTTGGTCTCGACCGTGTCGGAAGGAAGCGCCGGCTTGGCGGTCCCCTGGGCGACCGCCGGCGGGAGGGTCGGCTTGACCGGCACCACGGCGGTGCCGGGCTCGCACTGCTGCGCCTTGGTGTAGTTCTGGAACTCGTGCATCTTGGCACGGGTCCTGGGGCCTTCCTTGCCGTCTTCCTTCAGCCGGGGGCCCGAGAGGTGGCCCTGGTCGATGTGCTTGTTGAGCTCCTGCTGGAGCTTCTTGGTGCCCTCGCTGTACGGCTTGATGCCGGTTGCCGACAGGGCAGCGTTCGTGCCTGCGACGTTCTTGATGGTGCTCATGCGGGGCCTCCTGACGGTGGGGGGATGAAGACGACGATGGGGATCTTGCTTGTTTGTACCCGTTCTATCGGGCCAAGTCGCTCGGATCTTTCGTCCCGGGCCGAAATAAGGCGGGACCCGCCGGCATGGCGGGCCCCGTCGTGTCACCCAGCGGGTGCTTAGTAGCGGTAGTGCTCGGGCTTGTAGGGGCCCTCGACCGGCACGCCCAGGTAGGCGGCCTGGTCGTCGCTCAGCTTGGTCAACTTGACGCCCAGCTTGGCGAGGTGCAGGCGGGCGACTTCCTCGTCGAGCTTCTTGGGCAGGACGTGGACGCCGAGCTCGAACGACTCGCTCCAGAGGGCGATCTGGGCCAGCACCTGGTTGGTGAAGGAGGTGCTCATGACGAACGAGGGGTGGCCGGTCGCGCAGCCCAGGTTGACCAGGCGGCCGCGCGCGAGCAGGATGATCCCCTTGCCGCTCGGCATGAGGAAGCGCTCGACCTGGGGCTTGATCTCCTCGAGCGCAGCGCCCGACTCGTTGACGAGCCACGCCACGTCGATCTCGCAGTCGAAGTGCCCGATGTTGCAGACGATCGCGTTGTCCTTCATCGCCTTCAGGTGCTCGGAGCGGACGATGCCCTTGCAGCCGGTGGTGGTCACGAAGATGTCGCCGAGGGCCGCGGCGTCCTCCATGGTGACGACCTCGTAGCCCTCCATCGCGGCCTGAAGGGCACAGATGGGGTCGATCTCGGTGATGAGCACGCGGGCGCCGAAGCCGCGCATGGAGTGGGCGCAGCCCTTGCCCACGTCGCCGTAGCCGGCGACCACGACCACCTTGCCCGCCACCATCACGTCGGTGGCGCGCTTGAGGCCGTCGGCGAGGCTCTCGCGGCAGCCGTAGAGGTTGTCGAACTTGGACTTGGTGACCGAGTCGTTCACGTTGATCGCGGGCACCTTGAGCTCGCCGCGCTCCATCATCTGGTAGAGGCGGTGGACGCCGGTGGTCGTCTCCTCGGAGATGCCCTTGATCTCGGCGAGCAGCTCGGGGAACTTCTGGTGGACCATGATCGTGAGGTCGCCGCCGTCGTCGAGGATCATGTTTAGGCCGCTGCCGTCGGGCCAGCGCAGGGTCTGCTCGATGCACCAGTCGTACTCGGCCTCGGTCTCGCCCTTCCAGGCGAAGACGGGGATGCCGCTGGCAGCGATCGCGGCGGCGGCGTGGTCCTGGGTCGAGTAGATGTTGCAGCTCGACCAGCGGACCTCGGCGCCGAGCGCCACCAGCGTCTCGATCAAGACGGCGGTCTGGATGGTCATGTGGAGCGAGCCCGCGATCCGGGCGCCCTTGAGGGGCTTGCTTTCGCCGTAACGCTCGCGCAGCGCCATCAGGCCGGGCATCTCCTTCTCGGCGATCGCGATCTCCTTGCGGCCGAACTCAGCCAGGCTGATGTCCGCGACCTTGTAGTCGTGGGCGGTTTGAACCATGGTCAAGCGTATTCTCCTTATGAATGCGGAAGTTAACTGCGCGCGGCGCGGGCGATGAGCCCGAGGCCCAGGGCCGCGCCGAGGATGTTGGGCATCCAGGCGGCGAGCGCGGGCGGCAGGTGTCCCGTCTGCCCCAGGGCCATGAAGGTGAACATGGCCACGTAGTAGACGAAGATGATGAGGATGCTCAGGCCCAGCCCGATGGACGAGGAGCTACGATTGGGGCGCAGCCCCAGCGGGGCTCCCACCAGCATGAAGACCATGCTCGCGAACGGGACCGAGAGCTTCTGGTGCAATTGTACGCGCAATTCGTTGAGGCCGCTACCTTGCACGCCGCTCTCCTCGAGGCGCCGGATGTGAGCGCTCAGCTCGCGCACGTTCATCTCGGTGGGGGCGCGCTGCTCGCTCGAAAGGCTCAAGAGGGCCTCGCGCAGGCGCACCTGCTGCTCCTTGAAGCGCGCGAAGAAGCGATACTCGCCGTTCTCGGCCATCTGGTACAGGATGCCGTCGGAGAAGGTCCAGGCGCCGCCGGTGTAGCGGGCGCGATCGGCGTGGATGATGCGGTCGAGGCGCGAGCCCTCGAACTCCTGCACCAGTACGTTGCGCATCACCTCGCCGTCGAAGGAGCGCGCGTAGAACACCCGCTTGAGTTGCCCCTCTTCCAGCTCCTGGTAGAACACGTTCTCGCGGGCGGTGGGCAGCTTCTTCTGGTGCTGGGCCTCGTAGAGGATGTTCTTGGCGGCCCACTCGGCGCTCGGCACCACGTACTCGTTGAGGGCCACGGTGGCCCCGCTGACCAGGATGCTGACGAGCGCCACCGGCGCCATGATGCGGAACAGGGAGACGCCGCAGGCCTTGAGGGCGGTGATCTCGCTGTCGCCCGAGAGGCGCCCGAACGCGAGCAGGCTCGCCAGCAGCATGGCCATGGGGAAGGTGTAGAAGGCCATCTCGGGCAGGCGCAGGGCGATGATCTGGAGCACCGTCACGATGGGCAGGCCGAAGCGCACCATGAGGGTGATCAGCTCGAACAGCACCGAGGTGGCCGTCATGATGGCGGTGAAGGCCCCCACCCCGAAGAGGAAGGGACCGAGCAGCTCGACGATCAAGTAGCGATCGACGATCGAGAGGCCGGGTAAGCGGATCACAGGCTGAACTCTTCCCCCAGGTAGAACTTGCGCGCCAGCTCGTTGTTGGCGATGAAGTCGGGGGAACCCTGGACCACGATCCGGCCCTCGGCCAGGATGTAGGCCCGGTCGGTGATGGCCAGGGTGTCGCGGACGTTGTGGTCCGTGATGAGGATGCCGATGTTGCGGTTCTTGAGCTGGCGGATCATCTTCTGGATGTCCGAGATCGACAGGGGGTCGATGCCGCTGAAGGGCTCGTCCAGCAAGAGGAAGCTCGGGTTGGTCGCCATGGCCCGGGCGATCTCGACGCGCCTGCGCTCGCCGCCCGAGAGCTGCATCCCCTTGGACTTGCGGATCTTCTGGATGTGGAACTCGTCGAGCAGCTCCTCGAGGCGCTCCTTCTGCTGGGCCTTCTTGATCCCCAATAGCTCCCAGACCGCCAGCAGGTTCTGCTCGACGGTCAGCTTGCGGAAGACCGAGGGCTCCTGGGCCAGGTAGCCGATCCCCTTGCGGGCGCGCAGGTGCATGGGAAGCTGCGAGACGTCCTCGCCGTCCAGGGTGATCGCGCCATCGTTGGGACGGACCAGGCCCGTGACCATGTAGAAGGTGGTCGTCTTGCCGGCGCCGTTGGGGCCCAAGAGCCCGACCACCTCGCCGCGGTTGACGTTGATGGACACGTCGTTGACCACGCGTCGCTGGCGGTAAGTCTTGATGAGGTTCTTGGTTTCGATCATTGCCGCGTTACCCTCCGATCTTGGGGGCGGCCGAGCCGGATGCGGGGAGCATCAGGCGGGTGCGCGTCGCGCCCTCGGCGACGAGCCGGCGCTGGGCCACGTAGTAGGTGACCTTGTCGCCGCGGAAGGTCCCGGTTGAGCGCTTGGCCTCGACCTTGCCCGAGAAGACGATCCGCTCCACCCGGTCCTCCTTGGGTGTGGCGTAGATGGTCGCCTGGTCACAGCTCACGGCCAGGTCCTTGAGGGTGATCGCCACGTCGCCCTTGACGGTGTAGGTGTGAGCCCTGCCGTCGTACTCGGTGGTGCGCGCCAGCACCTCCATCTGGTCGAGGGCCTGGGCGGGGGCCGGCGCGGGCTTGGCGGGCGCCGCCAGGGCGGGGGCCTGCCAAAGCGCGAGGGCCATGGCGAGCGAGAGCCGAGCCTGCAGGTTGTGCGTCATGTCTAGTCCCACCCTGTCTCTACCTGGATCGTCGCACGCACCGGCGCGCCCATCCGGACCTGTTCCAAGCTGCGATCGCCCCAGAGCTCGGGCCCCGACAGGCGGCTGACCCCGCGGCTGAAGACCACGTTCCCCTTCGCGTGCAGCGACTGCGACGCGGCCTGCCAGATGATCTCGTCGGCCCTCACCGCCGTGTCGGATCGGGCCGCCCCCACCTGGATCCCCCCCTTCATTCGAAGGTCGCGGGTGCCGGTGTCGAGCACCGCCTCGGGGGAGGCCGCGGTGGAGACCACCCGGCCCCCTTCCCAGAACCGGGCGCGGATCCCACGAAGGTTGGCGACCTGGTTTTCCGAGTCGTAGACCACCGCGTCCGCCTCGAGGTCCCAAAGCTTGGCGCCCTCCGAGAACTCGACGAGATCGACCCCGGAGAAGGTGAAGGCCGGGCCTGCGGGGGTGGCAGACGGGGCCGGCCGGGGCCGGGTCCAGGTGACGACGAGCGAGGAGCCCCACCAGACCCCGAGCGCGAGGACGATCGCACCCGAGAGGATCAGGAGCTTCTTCATTTCAAAGCCAGGCATGCCAATTGCGGATGGGCTCCCGAGAGGGGCGAGCGGAGTGATCTTCTGGAGAAGTATACCACGCGCCCCGCGCGCGTCTTGCCCCCATGACGGGGCGGCGCGCGGAAATGTTCCGCCAGGGGCCACGAAAAAGCCCTGCTGCTCGACCGGCGTCGCCGGGCGAGAATCGCCGGGCGAGGCGGGAGCAGCAGGGCCGGTCGCTGTCCGGCGTGAGAGGCCCTCACGATGGGGCGTCAGAGGCCGGTAAGGTCAGACCATCACGACCTGGAACCAGGGCGCTTTGCCTTGGTTCGTGTCCCCATCATCGCACGGCGGCGCCGGGGATTCCTCTGCGTCGGGGGAATGGCATCTTGTCGCTTGCGCCCTTGACGCTGTCCGGATCCAAGAGGCTGCCCCGAGGGCTCAGCCGACTCGCGCCTCCGGGTCGCCGTGCTCGACGAGCCACGCCACGAAGGCCTCGGTGAAGCGGAGCGACTTGCCGGTGTAGTGCGCGGCGTTCTGGCGCGCGAAGTGGAAGAAGGCGCCCACGTCCTTGCTTGCGATCCCCTCGAGGACCTGCGCGAGCGGCAGGCCATGGTAGCAGCCCTTGGGCGTGAGGTCGCCGACCGCGCACAGGCGATCGCGCACCTCTGCGAGGGCCGCGATGCAGCGCTCCACGATGGCCTGCTCGATCTGGGGGGAGAAGGCGCGCTCGTGGCTCGCCAGGACCTCGAAGAGGGGGCGCTGGGCGTTGTCGAGAAAGACGATCCCGCGCACGGCGAGCTCCGCGGCCGTCGCCCTGGGGATGGCGACCAGTGCGAGGGGATCGCTCGACAGGAAGGTCGTGTGCCGGTTGCGCTGGACCGGGGCAACGAAGGGGCGGGTGTGGCGCTGGTCGCCGCTCGGCTTGGAGAGGGCGTCCTTGAGGAAGGTCTTGCCCCACTTCAGGAAGTCCCGCGAGCTCGAAGGCGATGGCTTGGGCGGATCGTTCGACATACCGGCCTTATACCCGCCGGACCCCAAGAAAAAGCCCGCTCGCCGAAGCGAGCGGGCCAGGTGGGCTAGACCGAGGCGGGGATCGCGTGGTTCTCCTCGACGGCGATCAGCTTGGACCAGTTGTCGATCTCAGGGCGCCCGGGGGCCGCCGCGTCGCGCATGGGGGTGAAGTAGGCGAGCATCTCGGGGTCGGTGATGGGGGCGAGCTGGTGCTTGCGGAAGGCTGCCACTTCCTCGGCGGTCACGGCCTTCTGGTTGGCCTTGACCCAGGCGACGATCTCTTCGTCGGAGGCTCCCGACTTGATCACCTCGCCGAGGGCGTCGGCATCGAGGCCGTAGGCCGCGATGAAGCGCTTGTCCGCGCCGCAGGGGTAGGCGGTGTACTCGCCGCGGGTGCCGGCGAAGCCGGCGCGGGCCTTGTCGATCAGCCGGGGCAGCCACATGTAGCCGTCGAGCTCGGTGTAGGGGCTGCGGGGGAATTCCTTGGTGAGGTCCAGGGCTTGAGGCACGGTCGTCATCCTTTCGCGTTTGGAGCGCGCGCTGCGCGCGCTTGCTGCTTCTTTACTTACCAAAACGAAGCCGCTCTTGTAAAGCGTAGCGCCATTCCTGGAAGAGGGGCCTCTCCCGCTCAGGAGAGGCCCCAGCGATCCGGTCTAGACCGGCAGCACCGAGCGGCGCTTGGGGGTCGGGGGGATGGCCTTGGACTCGTAGGCGGCGAAGCGCTTGATGAGCTCGTCGCGCAGGAGGTTGGGCTCGACGATCCCGTCGATCACCATCTCCGAGGCCAGCCGGTAGATGTCGATGTCGCGCTGGTACTCCTCGCGCTTCTCGGCGACGAAGGCGGCGCGATCCTCCTCGGGCAGCTCGGCGATCTTGTTGGCGTAGACCGCGTTGATGGCGGCCTCGGGGCCCATGACGGCGATCATGGCCGAGGGCAAGGCCAGGCAGACGTCCGGCTCGAAGGCCGGGCCCGACATGGCGTAGAGGCCCGCGCCATAGGCCTTGCGGATGATGACCGAGACCTTGGGCACCGTCGCGTCCGACACCGCCGAGATCATCTTGGCGCCGTGGCGGATGATGCCCTCGCGCTCGACCTTGGACCCGATCATGAAGCCGGGCACGTCCGAGAGGAAGAGCAGGGGGATGTTGAAGGCGTCGCACAGCCAGATGAAGCGCGCGGCCTTGTCGGCGGTGTCGGTGAAGAGCACGCCGCCCTTGACGCGCGACTGGTTGGCGAGGATGCCGACCGCGCGGCCGCCGATGCGGGCGAGGACCGTGATCAGCTCGGGGGCGAAGAGCTTCTTGATCTCGAAGAGCGAGCCTTCATCGACCACCCGGTCGATCAGGTCGAACGTGTTGAAGGGCTGGTTCTGGTTGGCCGGGATGATCGCCTCGATGTCCTTGCCGGGCTTGGGCTCGATGGCGGGGATGACCGGGGCCTTGCCCGTGAAGTTCTGGGGGAAGAACTCCAGGTAGCGCTTGAGGGCGAGGATGGCCTCCTCCTCGGTGGTGACGAGCACGTCGCCGCAGCCCGAGACCGAGCAGTGCATGCGGGCGCCGCCCATCTCCTCGAGGGAGACCTTCTCGCCGATGACCATCTCGGCCATGCGGGGGCTGCCCAGGTACATGCTGGCGTTCTTGTCGACCATGATGGTGATGTCGCAGAAGGCCGGGATGTAGGCGCCGCCCGCGGCCGCCGGCCCGAACAGCAGGCAGATCTGCGGCACCTGGCCGCTCATCTTGACCTCGTTGTAGAAGATCTTGCCCGCGCCCCGGCGACCGGGGAACATCTCGACCTGGTCGGTGATGCGCGCGCCGGCCGAGTCGTCCAGGTACAGCATCGGCACCTGGAGCTTCATGGCCGTCTCCTGGATGCGGATGATCTTCTCGACGGTGCGGTAGCCCCACGAGCCGGCCTTGATGGTCGAGTCGTTGGCCATGACGCAGACGGTGCGGCCGTTTACCTTGCCGATGCCGGTGTAGACGCCGTCGGCGGGCAGATCACCGGCCAGGAAGTTCGCGAACATGGCGTCCTCGAGCTCGAAGCCCTCGTCGAAGAGGAGCTTGAGGCGATCGCGCACGAAGAGCTTGCCCTTGGCGGCGTTGGCGTCGTGGTACTTGGGGGCGCCGCCCTTCTTGATCGTTGCGATCGCGTCGTGCAGCGTCTTCTCGTCGTGTTGCATGGGGGTCGCGGGGTTCATCGGTTCTCCTTGCTTACTCGCCCAAGTAGACGGGCTTGCGCTTCTCGCGGAAGGCGGCGAGGCCCTCCAGGCGATCCTTGGTGGGGATGATGACGTCGTAGGCGCGGCTCTCGAAGAGCATGCCGGTCTTGAGGTCGGTCTCGCTGCCCGCGTTGACGGCGTACTTGGCCTGCTCGAGGGCGATGGGGCCGTTCTCGGCGATCTTAAGGGCCATGGCCATGGCCTCGTCCATCAGGCGATCGGCCGGATACACCTGCTCGACCAGCCCGATCTCCTTGGCCTCGCTGGCGGGGATCCGGCGGGCGGTGAAGATCAGCTCCTTGGCCTTGCCCTTGCCCACCAGGCGGGGCAGGCGCTGGGTGCCGCCCGCCCCCGGGATGATGCCGAGGCTGGTCTCGGTGAGGCCCAGCATGGCCGAGTCGGCCGCCAGGCGGATGTCGCAGGCGAGCGCAAGCTCGGTGCCGCCGCCGAGCGCCAGCCCGTTCACCACCGCGATGACGGGCTTGCCCAGGTCCTCGATGGCGGTGAAGGTGTCGCGGATGGTCCGGATGAACTCCTTGACCTGGACGGGGGTCATGCCGGCGCGCTCCTTCAGGTCGGCGCCGGCCGAGAAGGCCTTTTCCCCCGAGCCGGTGACGATGACCACCCGAACCTCGGGATCGAAGCGCAGCGCCTCGATGGCCTCGCGGAGCATCAGGAGGGTGGGGAAGCTCAGGGCGTTCATCTTGTCGGGACGGTTCAGCTTGAGGACGGTCACCGGCCCGTGGCGCTCGGTGAGCAGGACTTGTTCCATATCGGACTCCAATACAAAGGGCGCTTGCGGCACGTGGGCTGCCTCGAACACCAAGGTGAAGCTAGACCGCGCAGGCGGCCAGGCGGCTCTTGAGGTAGCGGCTGGGCAGCTCCTTGCCGAGCACCCGCTGCATCATGGCCGAGCAGTCGAGGAGCTTTTCCAGGTCGATGCCGGTCTCGATCCCCATCTCGTGAAGGACGTAGACGAGATCGTCGGTGGCGAGGTTGCCCGAGGCGCCCGGCGCGTAGGGGCAGCCGCCGAGACCGCCCGCCGAGGCGTCGAAGGTGGTGACGCCCGCGTCGAGCCCCGCCATGACGTTGGCGAGGGCCGTGCCGCGGGTGTCGTGGAAGTGCAGGGCGAAGCGATCGAGCGAGACGTCGCGCGACAGGCGCTCCAAGAGGGCGCGGACCTGGACGGGGTTGCCCATGCCCGTGGTGTCGCCGAGGCTCACCTGGTAGACGCCCATCTCGAGCAGCTGGTGCACGATGCGCACCACCGCCTCGGGGTCGACCTTGCCCTCGTAGGGGCAGCCGAAGACCACCGACAGGTAGGCGCGCACGGCCACGCCGTCCGCTCGAGCGGCCGAGGCCACCTCGGCGAGGACGCCCAGGGCCTCCGAGACGCTCTTGTTGATGTTCTTGGCGCTGTGGGTCTCGGTGGCCGACATGAACAGCGCGATCGCGTCCATGCCGGCCTCCATGGCCCGCTGGTAGCCCTTGAGGTTGGGGACCAGGCCGGTGTAGGTGACCCCCGGCTTACGCTTGATCGCAGAGGCGACCTCGACGGCGTCGGCCAAAGGCGGGATCCACGCCGGGTTGACGAAGCTCGTCACCTCGATGTGGCCCAGCCCCGTCTCCGAGAGGCAATCGATGAAGCGAACCTTGTCGGCGGTGGCCACCGGGGTCTTCTCGTTCTGAAGACCGTCGCGGGGCCCCACTTCGACCACGTTCACGCGCTTGGGCAACGCCATCGTCGCCGTCTCCCTTCTGGCGAACTTTGACTACTCGAGCGCGAGGACCACGTCGCCTTCGTTGACGAAGTCGCCGGTGCCGACCTTGATCTCCTTGACCGTGCCGGCGGTCTCCGCCTGAAGATACATCTGCATCTTCATGGACTCGAGGGTGGCCACGTCCTGGCCGGCCTGGACCGCATCGCCGGGGGCGACGAGGATCTCGATGATGGTGCCGGCCATGGTGCTGTTGACGTTGGGCATGGGTGCTAGGTTCCTTTCGTGGAGGGGGGTGTTCGAGGGTTAGACCGAGGCCATCAGCTCGGTCGAGACGAAGTCGGTCGTGAAGGTGCCGGCCTTGAACTTGGGGTGCGAGAGCACCGCGTCGATCATGGCCGCGTTGGTCTTGATGCCCTCGACCTTGAGCGCACCGATGGCGGCCTTGAGCTTGGCGATCGCCTCGGCGCGGTCCTCGCCGTAAGCGATCAGCTTGGCGAGCATGGGGTCGTAGTGGGGGCTGACCACCGTGCCGGGCTCGACCCAGGCGTCGATCCGGATCCCCTCGGGCCACTCGAGCGCGCTGAGGGTGCCGGGGCTCGGCATGAAGGTCTTGGGGTCCTCGGCGTAGAGGCGCGCCTCTACGGCGTGGCCCCTGGGCGCGAGGTCCTCCTGCTTGAGGGTGAGCGCCTCGCCCGCGGCGATCCGGATCTGCCACTGGACCAGGTCGATGCCGGTGGTCAGCTCGGTGACCGGGTGCTCGACCTGGAGGCGGGTGTTCATCTCGAGGAAGTAGAAGTTGCGGTCCTTGTCCACCAGGAACTCGAGGGTCCCGGCGTTGGTGTAGCCGATCGCCTCGGCGGCCTTGATCGCGACCTCGCCCATCATGGCGCGCAGGCCCGCGTCGATGACGGGCGAGGGGGCCTCCTCGAGGACCTTCTGGTGGCGGCGCTGAATGGAGCACTCGCGCTCGTTGAGGTGGACCACGTGGCCGTGGTGGTCGGCCAGGACCTGGATCTCGATGTGGCGGGGCTCGACGACGTACTTCTCGACGTAGAGATCGCCGTTGCCGAAGTAGGCCTTGGCGCGCGCCGCGCACAGCTTGTAGGCCTTCTCGAGCTCGGCGTCGTCGTGGCAGAGCTGCATGCCGATGCCGCCGCCGCCGCCAGCCGCCTTGAGCATCACCGGGTAGCCGAAGAGGCTGGCGAGTGCCTGGGCCTCGGCGACGTCGGCCACGGCGCCGTCGGAGCCTGGCACCACGGGTACGCCCGCTTGCTTCATGATGACGCGGGCCTCGGTCTTGACGCCCATCTTGGCGATGACCTCGGGCCGAGGGCCGATGAAGGCGATCCCCGCCTCGGCGCAGGCCGCGGCGAAGGCGGCGTTCTCGGAGAGCAGGCCGTAGCCGGGGTGGATGGCGTCGGCGCCCGTCTGCCTGGCGGCCTCGATGACCGCGTCCATCTTGAGGTAGCTCTGGACCACGGGCGCCGGGCCAATCGCGACGGCCTCGTCGGCCAGCTTGACGTGGAGGGCGTTGGCGTCGGCCTCGGAGTGGACGGCGACAGTGCGGATGCCGAGGGCCTGGCAGGCGCGGATGACGCGGCAGGCGATCTCGCCGCGGTTGGCGATGAGGATCTTGGAAAACATGCGGTTGGTGACCCCTTCGTCGGTGGCGAAGGGCCGGTTCGGCGCTTCGCCCGGTTGATGCTAGCGACCAGTATACCCCATCCCGTCAGAAAGCAGGAAAGGGGGCTCGTGGCCTCACCTGAGCGGGCTGAGCAGCCGGGTGAGGAAGCTCAGCTGGTCGGCCATGCCCATCACGAGCAGCGAGTCCCCGGCGCGGATGACCTGGTCGGCGTCCGGGTTGGGCGAGACGCGGCCGGCGTGGCGCACGGCGAGCACTCCCACCCCGGTCCGGCCCCTGAGGTCGATGTCGCGCAGGCTCTGCTGGTTGAGCGGGGACCCCTCCGGGATGTCGACCCAGGTGATCTCGGCCTCGCCCAGCGCCTCGACCAGATCGAGGACCTGGGTCGGGTCGAAGGCGTCCTCGAACTGCCGGTAGCGCTTGGTACGGATCTGGTGGCTGTAGCGCAGGATCTCGTGGCTGGGGTAGCCGAGCAGGCTGAGAGTGTAGCGGATGACCTCGATGCTCGCCTCGAACTCGGGCTGCACCACCTCGTCGGCGCCCAGGTCGTACAGCACGTCGACGTCCTGGGGACGGTGCGCCCGGGCCTGGACGTTGAGCTTGGGGTTGAGGGCCTTGGCGTTCTTGAGGGCGAGCTGGCAGCTGGTGGGATCGGAGAGGGCCACCAGCATCGCCCTGGCGAGGGGCAGCCGCGCGTGCTTGAGCACCTCGACGTTGGCCGCGTCCCCGTACATGCAGGGGATGTTGCGCGCGGAGAGCTCCTGGAGGGCGTTCTGGTCCACGTCGATGACGAAGATCGGGATCTGGTGGTGGACCAGCACCTTGCACACGTTCTGGCCGAGGCGCCCGAAGCCGCAGATCACCACGTGGTCCACCAGCCCCGTCAGCTCGGCGGTGGCGACGGTGGCCCGGGCCTTCCGGCCTCGGACCTCGCCGAACAGGGGAAGGCGGCGCAGGCGCAGGTAGAGCGGCGTGGCCGCCTGCATGAGCGTCGGGGTGAGGAGGATGGTGACCAGCGCGCTCGAGAGCACCAGGGCGAAGAGGTCCGCGGAGATGATCCCCTGCTGCTGGCCCATCTTGGCCAGGACGAAGGAGAACTCCCCCAGCTGCGCCAGCCCGAGTCCGATACCAAGCGCCGTGCGCCCCGAGTACCGGAAGAGTCGCGCGATCCCGAAGCCCAGCGCCGCCTTCAGCAGGACGATGGCTATGGCGAAGCCCGCCACGCTCGGCAGGTGGGTCGCGATGAAGGCCGGGTTGATGAGCATCCCGGTCGAGACGAAGAACAGGGTGGCGAACAGGTCGCGCAGGGGCAGCACGTCGGCGAGGATCTGGTGGCTGTGGTCCGACTCGCTGACGACGATCCCCGCGATGAAGGCGCCAAGCGCGAGCGAGAGTCCCATCCGGTTGGAGATGACCGCCGTGCCGAAGCACACGAAGATGGCCGCAAGCAGGAACAGCTCCTTGTTGCGGGTGAGCGCGACCCGGCGCATCAGCATGGGGAAGAGCTTGGCGCCCAGGTACACGACCGCCCCGAGGAAGACGGCGGCCTTGGCGAGCGCGAAGAGCATGGGCCACCCAAGGATCTTGGCGGGGTCGCTCAGGTTCGGCATCACGACCATGAAGGGGACGACCGCGAGGTCCTGGACGACGAGCAGCCCGAGCAGGGCCTTGCCGTGGGCCGACTGGATCTCGCCGCGCTCGAGCAGGGTCTTGAGGACGATGAGGGTGCTGGAGAGGGAAATCATGCAGCCGAGCAGGATCCCCGCTCCGAGGCCGAGGCCCAGCAGGCGTGAGGCCAGGGCCGCCACCCCGATGGTGACGAGGATCTGGGCGCTGCCGCCGTAGAGGGCGATCTTCTTGACCGGCTTGAGCTCGGAGAAGGAGAACTCGACCCCCAGGGCGAACATCAGGAGGATGACGCCGAGCTCCGCGAAGGTCTCGATGGTGTGGAGGTCCGAGACGAACTTGAGGCCGTAGGGCCCGATCACAAGGCCACCGATCAGGTAGCCGATGATCACCGGCTGCTTGAGGCGGTAGAAGACGAAGCCCAGGCAGAGGGCCGCCGCCAGCACGACGGCCAGGTCCATCAAGAGTCGGTAAGCATCCATTCCGCCATGGTAACGGATGAGCGAAGCTCCTGCAAACGAAGGCCAAGCCGTTGTTTGCTCGTCCTCGCCGCGCCCGGGGCTTCATGAGAGCTCGATCGCTATCTTCACAAAATTTATGAGGTGT
The DNA here is from genome assembly GCA_036704125.1 of Pantanalinema sp. NCBI lineage: Bacteria > Bacillati > Cyanobacteriota > Cyanophyceae > Leptolyngbyales > Leptolyngbyaceae > Pantanalinema > Pantanalinema sp. Next base: position 38,532 of record DATNQI010000096.1, read on the forward strand.
GCGATCTATGGTTTAGCGACTTTCTGCCGAGGGTAAATTTGTACGACGTCACCCGATGGTTCGTTTCAGTATTAATTCAGGATTTCAGGGTACGGTCGGTAAGCCCCTAATGAAGTTAGCCACCCGTCCGTCGCTTAGATTTTAAGGAGTGTCGTTCCCATGCGAACCGCCTTCGGTCGATCGTTGCCTCTCTGCGGCCTCGCCCTGTTGCTTCTCGTCGGCTGCACCAGTGGCGTCGCGAGCGCGCCCAAGACGCCCGCCGAGTTTCCGCTCTTCACGACGACCGATGGCTATGCCAGCCTCAACGTCTCGCTGGTCGACATGCGCCAGGCCATCCAGACCGTCACGGACCTCGAGGACGCGGACCGGGTCGAATTCACCTTGACCTCCGCCGCGAACCTGACGGCCCCCAAGAAGGCCACCGCGAGCATCGCCCTCCCGCTTCCTGGAGGCGCGACGAGCCAGCCGGTCTCCGGGCTCACCGCGTTCACCGGCCTGCGCCCGGGAAGCGACTACGTCCTTCGCGCCGACATTTACAAGACCTCCTATACCGCCAACAATCTTCGCGCCCAGGGAGTCTCGGACGTGATCACCCTTGCTGCCGGCGAAAACAAGACGGTGCCGGTCAAGATCAACGCGATCGGCAACGTCCAGTTGACCGCGAGCACCTTCGGCAACAAGTTCGACACGATGGAGGTGGTCTCGGGGGACACCGTCACCGTCAACACCCTCGTCAAGGCCAGCGAGAACCCGCTGTTGAAGTCGGTCGAGGTGTACTTCTTCGGCACCAACCTGAACGCGACCAAGCTCGGCTCGGTCGTGGTGCCCGTTCCCGCTGGAACCACGCCGACGACCCTGAGCTGGCAGGTTCCCGCCATCACGGGGAACTCGGACTCCGGCCTGCTCTATGTTCTCGGCTACGATGCGTCCAACAACGTGATCGCCCGCAAGTCCAGGGTGATGACGGTTTCCAAGGGGGCCTCGATCGGGAACTCGAGCCAGATTTCGCTCGATTAGGTCACTGTCCTGATGACGCGCCACTCACCTTCCAAATCGTTCGCGATCGCGGCCCTGGTCCTGGCATTGACCGCCTGCACGGTTCCCGGCCCGGTCGTCTCGCGGGGGCCTGGGTTCGATCTCATGGGGCCTCAGCGTGAGGTGTCCGCCGGGATCCGCGTCAGCTTACGATCGGCGGGCAGAGGGGTTCAGACGCTTCCGACGGCCTGGGCCACGGCGAGCTTCGTCCTCTCGAACCCGGCGACGCTGGTGTCCGACCGCTACCAGGATCTCGCCCGGGCAAGCTTCGACGTGGCCGGCGGGTCGGCCGATTCGTCGGCGGCTCTCTTCCCCAACACGCGCCCGGGCACCGGTTACGCGCTCCATGCGAGCACCTACGTCGATTCAGCCGATGGGCCCCTGCGCAACGCGCTGGGCTATCAAGCGGGGCTCGAGCTGCGCGCCAACGACGCGACCCAGGCCCATATCCAGCTGGCGACCATTTTCCCCTGGACCTCGCACGTCCTGGCGAACGCGGGAGGCTCGGAGGCCGACGACACCGTGCCCTCGGACCGGGGGGATGGCGGCCTTCCCGGCGACGCCAAGTTCAAGCGACCGATGGGGATCGCCTTTGCTCCCGACGGCACGCTGTACGTGGCGGATGCCGGCGCTTCGCGCATCCGGACGATCACCCCGGCGCGCGACCGCGTCGATTCGCTGATCTACGTTCCGGGGGCCGGTCTTCGCGCGCTCGCGTTCGCGCCAGGCCTGGACAGCGGCGCGGATGTCCTGTTCTTCACCGACACCGACAACGATCGGGTGTGCATGGTGAGGAACCTCGGAACCACGAACGACGTCACCGCCTTGCCTGACCTGGGCGCAGAGCCCAGCGGCATGTGCTACGACCCCGTTCGCAAGCAACTGTACGTTTCGCTGAACAACGACACCCTCTCCTTCATCAGCGTCGCCAACCTGGCTTTGCCGGTCGCGACCACCGTGAGCGTCACGACCGGCAGCGTGGGGCTGAGCAACCCTCAGGGGCTCGCGCTCAGCGCCGACGGCAGCCTGCTTTACGTCGCCGATACGGGGCGCCATCGCATCCTGGCGCTGGACGTCGCCACAAAGCAGGCGACCGTTCTCGCCGGCACCGGATCCGAGGGCGACCTCGCCAAGGCCTCGGAGGGGGACGGCGGTCTTGCGTCCGGCGCGACCTTCAAGCGCCCCGTCGATCTGGCTTACGACGCGTTCGACGGCGGCCACCTCTACGTGATGGACACCGGGGCGAAGGTGGTCCGGGTCGTCACCCTGCGCAACAAGCTCATCGCCACGGCGTGGGGGGATGGGGGCGCCCTCGACGTCGTGACATCGCGGGCCGCGCAGCTCACCTCCCTGCTCGACCCCGCTGGGATGGGCCTCATGGTGGACGCCTCCTCGGCCTCGCTCTACGTTTCCGATCGCGCGCGCATCCGGAGCACCACCACGCCATGAAGCACCCTGGACGCCTCGCTTTGATCCTCGGCCTCGCGCTGGGCGCCTTTCCCCATGGCGCCCTGGCCGCGCCGCCGCAGGCGATCACCCTGGTGCGAGAGATCCGCTACGAGCCGAGCGAGAGCGCGATCTACTTGCCGTTCGAGGGCCCACGGGCGCCCATGACCTCCATCTCCCACGCGGGCAAGAGCGTGGTGCTTGACATCCCCCGGGCGGACTTCCCCTTCGCCGAGCTCTACGCCCAGATCGAGAACTCGCCTCTGCTCAGCGCCTTCGTGGCCGCCTTCGATCCCGAGATCCAGGGCCTGCACCTGGTCATCGAGGGGCGCGTGCCGCTGCTCGCCGAGCCCGATCCCGCCTACCGCGGCGTGGGGATCAAGCTTTTGATCGCCCCTCGCGACCCCAGGCGCGCGGGCGCCATGCGCCCCACCGCGACGGTGCTGCAGCGAGTCACGGTGGTGCCGCGCGGCGGAGGTCATGCGCGCCCCTTCGCGCCTGCCGCCAAGGCCGGTCCGGCATGGGAGTTCCCGGCCCCGAGCCTGGGCTACGCCGGTGGTCCGACCTCCGAGCGCTACACCCCTCAGGCCCTCATCGGCGGCGCCGATTGGGCCAACCGCTTCAGCCTGAGCTGGGAGCCCGGCATGGGCGACTACGGCGTCCCCCTGCGCCTCGGCTACGGCGGCTACCGTTACGACGACCCGGACTACGCCGGGGTGACGCACCGGCGCAGCGAGACGAGCGTGGCGGCGGCGCTCTCCCGCCGCTACGCCATGGGCCCCCTCCAAGGCAGCACCGGCTTCGGCTACCGGGCGACGTTCACCCGCTCGGACAGCAGCCAGGCGGTCGCCAGCCCGACCCTCTTCTTCGCCGGCTCGCAGCTCTTCCATGGCCCGCTCCTTCGCCAGTCCCTCCGGGGCCAGGTCGTCGGGCCCCTCGGGGTCGGCCTGGATCTGGAATGGGTGCCGTACGCCTTCGCCCACATCGACGACGGCACGCGCATGCCCTGGCTGACGGCATTTCGCGTCGAGCCGAGGCTGAGCCTCTGGCCGGATCAGCGGGTGACCCTCGGCTACTTCTACGAACGCACCATGGGGGATCCCTTCCACCGCGAATCCAGCGGCGTGACGCTCGGCATGAGCTTCTCGGGCTTCTGAACAGGAGAATCGCGATGCCCCTCATGATTGCGGCCCTGACCACCACCCTGGCGCTCTCCGGCGCGGCTCCGGGCTTCGAGGCCGCCCCGGTGCCCCAGGTCCGGCAAGAGGCCGCCCCCGATTGGACCCACTACGTGCCGGTCGGCGCCTCGTTCGTCGTGCCCGGCACCGGCCAGGTCTTGCAGGGCGACCTGCTCAAGGGGCTCTCGCACCTCGGCTTCGCCGCCGTTTGCCTGGGGCTGACCCAGCTGGGCTCGGGCTCTTCGGACCAGGCCCTGCGCGTGGCGGGCGGGGTCGGCCTCGTGGGCATCGGCCTCTGGAGCCCGTGGGACGCCTTCACCAAGGCCGCCGGCTCCCGGCCGGAGGATGCGCGATGAGCCGCCTCGCCCTCCGGCTGGGCCTCTTGCTCGGGGTTCTCGCGCCTCTGGCCGGCTGCAGCGTGTACGGGCTCGCCTCCTCCATGGGCTTCGGCGCGACCGAGGGCCGCTCGACCAGCGAGATCGCCACCGATCGCATCAGCGTCCTCTCGGGCCACGTCCAGGTGCCCGCCGCCCTCGGCGGCACGAAGGCGCTCGCAGAAATGAGCCCCCTGACGGTGGTCTCACCCCTGCTCGCCGTGGCGCCGCTCGCCGGGGTCCACCTCTACGCCCCGAGCTCCATCCGCTCGGTCCAGGCGACCAGCTTCGGCCCCGAGGGGGTGCGCGAGGCGCTGGTCGAGTTCGTCGACCTCGAGACGGGGGAGGTTGCAGCCACGGCCACGACGGGGCAGGACGGCCTCTACGCGACGCGCCTGGTCTTCAAGGGGACGCGCCATTCCTACATGGCGCAGACGATCCTGCGCAACGCTCGCGGCCAGGTGGTGGGCTTCCTCGCAGCCCCGGTGGGCGTGGACGTCTCGCTGCCGGTGGGCAAGCGCCCTTCCCTGGATCTCAGCGCGGGCTCGACGCTCGTCGCGCTCTCGACCACGCTGCTCAGCGACGCCTACCCGACCTTCGACATGACCAAGGGGTATGCGGGGATCAAGAGCGGGCGCCTCGCCGCAATGGTCGGGACCATCCCCCCCCATCGCCTGCAGGGGGCGGCGAGCCTGCTCGACCAGAGCCGCACCCTGAACGCCGACTCCTTCGACAAGCTTTTGAGCGACGCCGCCACCGCCTCGGCGGTCATGACCTACGAGGTCCGCAAGCTGGCCCAGCAGGCGACGGGCGCCGCGAGCATCACCGAGGAGGCCCCCGGGGTCAACGCGGCGATCCTGGGGCAGCTCGTCGATCGCCTGGCGAGCCTCACCACGCCCCCTTCCGCGGACAGCACCCAGGGGTTTTTCGAGGCAGTCGGCAAGCAAGTGGATCTGGGCCAGGCCCGCACCGACGGGGATCAGATCAAGACCGCCCTGCCCTCGCTGCCGCCCTTGCCCTCGCCGACCCCGGCCAAGGGGGTCGAGGTGGTTTTCGAGTAGGCCAAAGGTGCCCGATGCCTCAAGCGCAGCGTGAGAAACATCACGCTGCGCTTGGATTATCCACTGCCAGGCAAGGGTATTGAAGGGATGGGTGTCCCCACGTTTTCTCGTTTTCGAGCAGGAGAATTCCGCATGGCCTTCCAACCCACTCGCCACGCTCTGGCTGTCATGGCCGCTGCCACGCTGACGCTGGTGGGCTGTATCGCCCCTGCGGCCGGGCCCGAGCAGCAGCAATCAGGCGCGAGCGTCCCCAAGGTCAAGCTCTTCACCAACGCGAGCGGCCTCGGCTCGCTGACCATGCGCGTGGTCGACATGCGCCGGGGGTTCGCGACGCAGGGGGTCGCGGACGCCGATCCCTGGGACCAGCTGGTGCTGAGGGTCAACTCGGCGCGGCTCAAGGCGCCGCGCACCGATACGGTCCTGCGCGCAGGGGTCCCGGCGAACAACGTCTTCACGTCCCCCGTGCTCACGGGCCTGCCGCCTTCTGCGGACTACTCGCTGCTTGTCAGCCTCACGGCGACCGGCGACGCCATCGTCGGCCAGGGGGCCTCGGACAGCATCAGGCTCGAGGCCGGGCGGGACGCGACCGTCTCGATCTACATCAACACCGTGGGTCAGATCTGGTTCGACAGCCCCGTCTACTACGCCTCCTCCAGCTCGGCGACCGCCTCGTTCGGCTTCCCGCAGCTGATGGCTGGAGAGCCGATCGACGTGCTCACCGCTTTCCAGCTGCCTTCCCCCTTCGCCAAGTTCTACACCGAGTTCCGGGACCTGGGCGGAGCGCTGCTGAACGCCACCTTCTCCACGCCGGTGACGGCAGCGGCGAGCCAGACCGTCACGGTGCCGGCCCTCGCGCCGGCCGATCTCGAAGGGGTGCGCGAGGTCTCGCTGGTCGGGCTGGATGCGTCCAATCGCGTCGTGAGCCGCCGGACGCGCAGGGTCCTGGTGCAGCGGGGCGCCCACATCGACGTGAACCTCCAGTAGGCCGAGTCACGCCATGCGCGCCCTTAGGCGATCGATGATCGTGGCGCTGGCCGTCACCGGGTGCGCCCCGGCGACGGTGAGTCCCGCTGCTCGCGCCCCGCAAGCGATCGCTCCGGGACTCGGCCTCTACCAGGCGAGGATCGACCTGGCCCTTGAGCTCGAGCGCCGCGTCCAGGCCCTGCCGGCGCCGGCCGCGTGGGACACGGTGGTGGTGACGGTGAGCTCGCAGCACCTCAAGGCGCCGCTGGTCTCGTCGCCGCTCTCCACCAGCGCGGCGTCGCTCTCGGTCGGCTTCAGCGTCCCGGTCGGCTCGGCCTCGATCGAGGCCGCCCTCTTCCACGGGGGGGCGTCGGGATCCTTGATCGCCTCGGGCAGCACCGCCATCGCCCTGGTGGCTGGGCCGAACGTGGCGACCCTCTCGGTCCAGCCGACGGGCGGGACCCTGGGCACCCTGGTGGGGAGCGGCGGCACCGGCTTCAGCCCGAACGGCACCTCGGCCGCAAGCGCGCTGCTGAACCAGCCCACGGGCGTGGTGATGGACGCGTCGGGGAGCGTCCTCTTCGTCGAGAGGGCCAACCACAGCGTCCGCATGGTCCCCAAGGTGCCAGGCACGTACTTCGGTGTCGCCATGGACGCGGGCCGGGTCTACACGGTGGCGGGCGACGGATCCCCCGGCAACAGCGGCGACGGCGGGCCGGCCACTGCCGCCAGGCTCCAGTATCCCACCGGGCTCGCCCTCGATCCCCTCGGGAGCCTCTACATCGCCGACACCACCAACAACAAGATCCGGCGGGTCAATCCGTCGGGGACCATCACCACGTTCGCCGGCAACGGCGTGGCCGGCCCCTGCACCGACGGCTATCCCGCGACCAGTGCCCAGCTGAGTGGCCCCTCGGGGGTCGCGGTGGACGCGAGCGGCAACCTGTACATCGCCGATAGCGGCAACCATCTGGTCTGCATGGTGCCGGTGGCCGCGGGCTCCTACTTCGGCAAGTCCATGGCCGCCAACTCGCTGTACAAGATCGCCGGCACGGGCATCGGGGGCTTCGATGGGGACGGGATGCCGGGGACGTCGACCAGGCTCGCCTATCCAACCGCGGTGGCCCTGAATTCCTGGGGGGACCTGGTCGTGGCTGATACCATGAATCACCGCGTGCGGCTGCTCCCGGCCGTCGCCGGGAACCGCTACGGGCAAGGCCTTGCCGCTGATGCCATGGCGACCATCGCCGGCACCGGGACCGCCGGCTTCAACGCCGACTTCATCGCCGGGATGTCGGCCCAGCTCGCCAATCCCAGCGCTGTTGCGATCGACTCGGCCGGCAACGTGCTCATCGCCGACTCGAGCAACCATCGGATCCGCAAGCTGGGCTACGACGGCCAGATCTCGACGCTGGCGGGCGGTTCCGGCTCGGGCTTCGAGAATGGCCTGGCGACGGTGAGCGGGAAATTCTCCTTCCCGTGGGGGATCGCCCTGACCCCCTTTCAGGAGGTCGTCATCGCCGACCGAGACAACCACCAGCTGCGGCTCTTGCGCCCCTGGCCCGGGGGGATCTAGCCATGCGCCAAGACGCAGCGACCCTTCTTCTCGCCTCGGGCCTCGCGCTCCAGGCGACCGCTCCCGCGCTGGCGAGCGACGAGGGCATGCGCTTCGGCCTCTCCCGGGGGCCGGCCTCCGAGACCTACGCGCCCGAAGCCCTCTCGCTTCGCATCTCCTCCTTCGAGCGCTACCACCTCGGCTGGCGCTGGCAGCCGGCCATGGACACACGGGTGCTACTCACCCTCTCGCGCGGCGGCTATTCGATCGCCGATCCTGACTTCCCCGGCACCATCCACCAGCGCACCGAGACCGAAGGGTTGGTAGGGGGGATGCTGGCCTACGAGATGCTCGGCGGCGCGCTCGGCCTCGGGGTGGGGTACGCCGCGCGCCTGGTGGAGGTCATGAGCGGCGCCAAGGCGCCCGGCACCGATCCCGCCTTCCTCTTCGCCCCCTGGCAGGTCTTCCACGGGGTGGCCTTCCTCGCGGACTACCGGCGTCCTTTGTTCGGTCCCTTCGGCCTGGCCCTCGACGCGGCGGCAATGCCTCACGGCTTCGCCCAGCTCGGGGACAGCCGCCTGGCGTTGCCCTCGTTCTGGAGCGTGAGCCTGAACCCGCGCATCACCTTCTGGGGCGATCGCGCGGCCATCGGTTACCGCTACGAGCGGACCTACAGCGCCGTCTACGGCCGCGAGGCGGGGGTCATCACCGCCTCGTTCGCCCTGAGCGGGTTCTAGGGCGATGGGGGAGGGACGTGGCATGCGGCGCGCGGTCCAAAGAGGCGTCATCGTCCTGACGATGCTCCCCCTGGCGGGCTGCAGCCTGTACGGGCTCGGGGTGGCCCTCGGCAACGCGCAAGGCTTCGGTCCTGGCTCGGAGCCCGATTATCGCGCGTTCAGCCTGGACGGCGCCGTCAGGCTGCCGCCGAGCCTGACCACGGTGGCCCCCCTGACCACGGTCGCGCCCCTGACCACCGTGGCCCCCTTGACGACGGTGGCCCCCTTGACCACCGTGGCTCCCTTGGCCACGGCGCCGTACCGGATCCAGCTGATCGGCCTTCGGATCCAGGCCCTGCAAGCCGAGTGGACCGCGGACGGAGCGGTGCGCAACGCGACCATCCAGGTGGTGGACCCCCTCACCGGGGAAGTCAAGGCCACGGCGCTGACGGATGCGCAGGGCCGCTACTCGCTGCGGATGGTCGTCCAGGGGGCGCGCCATCCCTTCATCATCCAGACGATCCTGCGCAACCCGCAGGGCGTGGCGGGCTTCCTCGCGGCCCCGCTCGGGGCGACCATCGCCTCGGTCAAGGACAAGCGCCAGGTGGTGGACGTGACGCCGGGATCCACCCTCGTGACCTTCGCCTCCACCCTCATGACCGAGGCCTATCCCGACTTCCAGGTCGAGAAGGGCTTCGAGGGCATCAAGAGCCAGCGCCTGGCGACCCTGACCCAGGGCGTCTCGCCGACGAGCCTGGGAAAGGCGGTGGCGGTGCTGAACCAGAGCAGCGCCCTGAGCGAGAGCTCCCGCTTCGAGACCCTGCTCGGCGAGACCGCGACCGCCTCGGCGGTGCTGACGAGCCACGTCAAGGCCCTCACCCAGAAGGCGGCGAGCGCGAACCTCGACCAGATCGACACCGGGACGGCCCTGAGCCTCCAGACGGCCGTCATCGGCCAGCTGGTCGAGAAGATCGGCGCCTTCGTCCCGGATGCGGGCAACCCGTCGCAGACCCTCTTCGAGGCGGTCGCCGACCAGGTCGACCTGGGCCAGGTCCTCAAGGAGGCCGAGCAGGTCCGCCAGCAGGCCGCGCCGCAGCCGCTGCCGACGCTGCCCCCCGAGCCCTCCCCCCTTCCGAACCCCGGCGTGGGCATCGTCCTTCAGTGAGGCCGGCAGGCGGGAAGTTGGCCGTTGCTCATCGCGCGCGCTATACTTGAAGGCCCGACGAGACGAGGTTCCTCTTGCACTGCCACGCCTGCCGATACGAGCTTCCCACCCATGCCCTCTTCTGCGCGCAGTGCGGTGTTCGCCAGCTGATAGACGCCGAGAGCGCCGCCGAGGCTGCGGGTGATCGCCGCGTGGTCACGGTGCTGTTCGCGGACGTCTCGGGCTTCACCGCCATGAGCGAGAAGCTCGACCCCGAGCAGGTCACGGCCATCGTGAACCGGTTCTTCGCGGTGCTCACCGAGCCGATCTATCGCTTCGGCGGGGTGGTGGACAAGTACATCGGGGACGCGATCATGGCCCTCTTCGGGGCCCCCATCGCCCACGAGGACGATCCCGAGCGGGCGGTGCGCGCCGCCTTCGACATGCAGCTCGCCGCCGCCGCCTTCGCCGAGGAGCTGCAGGCCCAGACCGGCATCACCCTCAAGGTGCGCATCGGGATCCACACGGGCCTGGTCGTCACGGGTGCGGTCGGCGGCGCTCAGAAGCGCGATTACACCGTCATGGGCGACACCGTGAACCTTGCCCAGCAGATGGAGGGCGCCGCGCGCCCGGGCAAGGTCCTCGTCACCCACGAGACCTACCGGCACGCCACGCAGGCCATGGACTTCGCCCCCCTCGAGCCGATCCGGGTCAAGGGCAAGGTCGATCCGGTCCTCGTCTACGAGCTGGTCGGCCCCAAGGCCGAGCCCGCTGCGCGGATCGAGCCCGTGGCCATGGTGGGGCGAGAGGCCGAGCTTGCGATCCTCGAGCGGGCCTTCGCCGAGGCCGCAGCCGCCGAGCCTGGCGTGGTCCTGCTATCGGGCGAGGCCGGCATCGGCAAGTCCCTGCTCTCGAGCGCCCTGGTCTTCGGCCTGGATCCCTCGCGCGAGGTGGATGCCCAGCGGGTACGCGCCATCTCCTACGAGCAGGCGACGCCCTACGCCCTGTTGAGCGACTTCATCCTTCGCTGGCTCGGCGTCAAGAAGCAGGAGACGCCGGACGGGATCCGCTCGCGCCTGCGGCAGCGCGTCGAGGCCCTCGAGCCCTTGCCCGGCGAGGACCGGAAGCGCACGATCCTGGCCGTCTCCTATTTGCTCGGCATCGGTTCGGAGAGCGCCGAGTTCGCTCAGCTCACCCCGCAGCAGCGCCGCACCATGGCTTTTCGGGCCTTCAACGGCCTGCTGCTCGGCCATGCGCGCGAGCGGCCCATGCTCCTCAACTTCGAGGACCTGCACTGGGCGGACGAGGCCTCGATCGAGTGGATCCAGTCCCTGTTCGACGCCCTGGCGACCCGCGAGTTCCAGCAGAGCCGGGTCCTCGTGCTGTGCCAGGCCCGGCCGGTCGAGGGCAGCCCGCTGACGCGGTGGCGCGTCCCGATCGCGCAAACGACCCTCGTCCTGCGCCCCCTGAACCAGACCGAGAGCTGGGCCCTGGTGGCGCTCCAGCTGGGCCTGCCGCAGGAGCCGGACGCATGGCCCGAGGAGCTTCGCAAGCTCGGCGAGCAGGTGCTCTCGCGGGGCGAGGGGAATCCCCTCTTCTTGCGAGAGCTCGTGCGCTCGCTCGAGGAGGCGGGCGTGCTCGAGCGCGACGCGACGGGCGCCTGGCAAGTCGTCAAGACCGCCGCGAGCCAGCTGCCCAGCACGGTGAGCGGCGTCATCCGTTCGCGCCTCGATCGGCTCGGTCCCTCGCTGCGCTCGGTGCTTCAGCTGGCTTCGGTCGTCGGGCGAAACTTCGAGCCCGGCCTGATCGCGACCGTCTCCGAGCAGCCCGAGGTCGCCGACCCGCTCGATGCGCTGGTGAGCGCCGAGTTCCTGCATCGCAGGTCGTCCGGCGAGTGGCAATTCTACCAGGCCCTCATCCACGAGACGGTCTACAACTCGCTTTTGCTCGCGACGCGCCGGGACCTGCACCGCAAGGTGGGCCAGGCGCTAGAGCAGCAGCTCGGCGATCGCTGCGAGCAGAGCCCCGAGGTGCTCGCGCGCCACTTCCTGCTCGGCGAGGTGCCCTCCAAGGCGCTCTACTACCTCTTTCGATCCGGCGAGAAGGCGCTGCGCGGTTTCTCGAACCAGGAAGCCCTTCACTGCTTCGAGGAGTGCCTTGCCCTCATGGACCGCGGGACGGACCTAAGCGCGACGCCCTCGCGCGCCGAGGTCCTGCTCGCCCTCTCGGAGCTGCTTTCGACCACCGGCCAGTACGCGCAGGCGATCGCGCACCTGAAAACGGTGCTCGCCGAGCAGGATCAGCCGCACGAGCGTGCCGAGACCATGCGCCGCCTGGGGGGGATCTACAACCTGCAGGGCCAGTACGGCGAGGCGATGGCCTACTACGAGCAAGGCCTCTCGGACCTCCTGGCATGCGAGGCGCCCCTCGTGCGGGCGCGCATCCTCCTGGACCAGGCCCTCAGCCTGTTTCGCCAGGGCCGCTACCAGGAGGTCGTCGCGCTCTGCCAGCTAAGCCTCGCGGCCCTGAACGACGACGCGCATCCCAAGGAGACGGCGATGGCCATGAGCATCCTCGGGATCGTCTGCTACCGGCAGAACCAGCTGAGCGCGGCCGAGGCGTATCACATGCAGGCCGCGGAGCTGCGCGAGCGGATCCAGGACGTGTTCGGCGTGGCCTCGAGCCTCAACAACCTGGGCGCCCTCTACCTGGAGCTCGGGGACTGGGCGCGCTGCGCCGAGAACTACGAGCGGAGCCTGCGCCTGTACGAGCAGATCGGCGATGTGAGCCGACAGATCATCCAGATGAACAACCTGGGAGATCTGCTGCGCAACCGGGGCGATCTCGCCCAGGCCCTGGACTTCCATCGGCAGGCCCTGGACCGGAGCCGGGAGATCCAGGATTCGTTCGGGGCCGGGGTGGCCGCGGTCGGCATGGGGCTCGTGCTGGTGGCGGGCGATCGCGCCGAGGAGGCCATCGAGCGACTCCAGGAAGGCATCGGGATCATGCGCGGCATCAATGCGGTCGAGGTCCTGCCCGAGGCCCTGGCGGCGCTCGCCAAGGCCTACCATCTCGGCGCGCGCGATCCCGAGGCCCGCGAGGCACTGCGGCAAGCCCTCGCCCAGGCGCAAGACAACAAGAGCGACGCCCAGGTCGGGCTGACCCAGACGGCCGCGGCCCTGATTCACGCCGAGCGCGATGAGCTCGTCGAGGCCCGGCAGGCGATCCGAGAGGCGCTAACGGCCCTCGGCGAGGCCGGCGCGCCCATCGAGCTTGCCCGCGCCACCGCGGTCGAGGCTCGGATCCTGGCGGCGATGGGCGATCGCGCCGCGGCGGATCGCAAGCGCGAGGAAGCCGCCGCCGTCTTCGATCGGCTCGGGGCGAAGCTCGACCAGCAGGCGCTCGAGCTTCATTTCCGCTTAACATAACCGCAAGAGGCCGCCACCGCGATCCGGGTATGAAGGACTCGCTAAGGCAGGCAATCCATTTGAAGCCGCTGCCTCAGGGTATATACGATCCAAGCGAAAATCGCTCGCCTGCCCGAAGGAGGACCTCTTCATGGCGAAAATCTTGGTTGCAGACGACGATCCCAACATCCGTCTGCTTCTCCAGAAGCAGCTCGAGTACGAAGGTTACAGCGTCATGACCGTGGCGAGCGGCAAGGCCGCCATCGACACGGCCCGGCGCGAGTTGCCCGACCTGTTGATCCTCGATCTGATGATGCCCGACGTCGATGGCCTGGAGGTCTGTCGGACCATCCGGCCGGAGATGGTCACCCCGATCATCATGCTCACGGCCAAGGGAACCGACACCGACAAGGTGGTGGGCCTCGCGGTGGGCGCGGACGAGTACATGACCAAGCCCTTCAGCCTGATCGAGCTGACGGCGCGCGTCAAGGCGAACCTGCGCCGGGTGGATCGCCTCAAGCGCAGCATGGTGGACTCGCCCAACCGGATGGCGGTCGACGGCCTGATCATCGACACGGACCAGCACGTCGTCTCGATCCACGACGAGCCCATCGAGCTCCCCTTCAAGGAGTACTCCCTCTTGCACCTCCTGGTGAGCAACCTGGGCAAGGCGATCAGCCGCGACTCCATCCTGTACCGGGTCTGGGGGGACGACTTCTTCGGGGACGACCGCGTGGTGGACGTGCACATCTGCCGGTTGCGCGAGAAGCTGGAGCGCTTCGAGAGCTGTCCGGTCCAGATCAAGACGGTGCGCGGGGTCGGTTACCGCTGCGTGAAGGTCAAGGAGGCCGTGAAGGCCTAGCGAGTGCCAGTTTCGCGACGCGAAGGGCCGGGGGAATCCCCGGCCCTTCGCGTCATGCCGGCGGGCCTTCCCAGCGCAGGCGCCGGAGGTCCAGGCGCCCCTCGGCGTCGAAGCCAAGCCCCTCCTGCTCGAGCAGGGCGCGCTGGCGGTCGCCCGGCAGCGTCCCGATCCCCCGGGGGCTGACCCGGCCTTGCTGGTTGACGACCCGCTGCCAGGGGATGCGCGTGTCGCTCGGCAGGTGAGCGAGCGCGTAGCCGACGGCGCGCGCGGCCCTGGGGGCCCCGAGCAGGTGGGCGATCTGGCCGTAGGTGGCCACCTGTCCGCTGGGTATCTGAGAGACGAGGGCGTAGACCCGCTCGAAGAAGCGGTGAGAGACGTCGGTCATGGCTGGCTCCTGGGGGCGCTCGACTTGACAGCCCGTGCGGCGATCCCTATCCTGCCCCTCATGGGTGAAACTTTTCAAGCCCGCCTCCCGTAGTCAGGATAGAGCGATGAAGCGCGGGCTCGGCAGCGAGCCCGTCCTGACAAGGAGAATGACCATGAAAGCCCGAATCCTTCCTGCCCTGTTCGCCTTGACCCTGGGCCTTGCGACCCTGGGCGCCCCCGCAGCGTTCGCCGGTCCCGACGGCCCGCGAGGCCACGGCGACGTGCAGCGCATGGTCGAGCGACGGATGGACCGCATGTTCCGGCACCTGGAGGTGACCCCCGAGCAGCGCACCAAGCTCGAGGAGATCCACCGCAAGCAGACCGAGTTCGCCAAGGCCCAGCGCCAGGTACTCAAGTCCAAGGAGAAGGAGCTGAGCACCCTGCTCAAGAGCCCTTCGGCCACCAGGGACCAGGCCCTCGCCAAGAACCGCGAGATCGACGGCATCAAGCAGAAGCTGAGCGAGTCGCGCATCCAGTCCTGGTTCGACTCGCGCGCGGTGCTGACCCCCGAGCAGCTCAAGAAGATGGAGGCCTTCGACTTCGGCGCCCGCGAGGGCAAGGGCTTCCGTCGCGACCGCGACGACAAGGGCCAGCGCTAGGTGATAGGCTCCGTGCCGCACCCCCCGTTCGGCGTGCGAAAGCCCGTCGATCGCCGCGAGGCGCAGTGGGTCCGCAAGGGGGCCAAAGGCGATCGCGCCGCGCAGGGCGCCATCGTCCGGGCCTACCAGGACCGCGTCTACGGGCTGCTGCTGCGCCTGTCGGGCGATCGCGAGCTTTCGCTCGACCTCTCGCAGGAGACCTTCCTCAGGGCCTTCTCGGCCCTGGGGGGCTTCCGCGAGGGGGCGAGTCTCGGGCCGTGGCTCATGAAG
Organism: Pantanalinema sp.; assembly: GCA_036704125.1. NCBI lineage: Bacteria > Bacillati > Cyanobacteriota > Cyanophyceae > Leptolyngbyales > Leptolyngbyaceae > Pantanalinema > Pantanalinema sp. The sequence goes on from DATNQI010000096.1 coordinate 53,568, forward strand.
ATAGCGAACAACCTCTTCGTCGACCACGTGCGGTCTCGCCGGAGCGAGTCGCTGGATGCGGCGATCGAGGACGGGGAGTGGCACGAGCCTGGCGCCGAGGACCCCGCGTTCGCGCGCGTCGCCGACGAGACGGACCTGCTCGCCGCCCTCGCCCAGCTGCCGGTGCAGTGGCGGCAAGCCGTCGTGCTGCGCCACCTGGACGACATGCCATACGATGCGATCGCCGAGGCGCTGGGCGTGCCCGTCGGCACGGCGAAGACCTGGCTATTCAGGGGACGCGAGCGTTTGCGCGCGTTGCTCGAGCAAAGAGGAATCACCCCATGACCTGTACCACCGCTCACCAGCTGATCCAGGAAGGACTCGACGCTCATAGCGGGCCCGGTGCCGCCCTGGAGAGCCATCTCTCGTCCTGCGCCGATTGCCGCGCCTATCGCGCCGGCATCGAGCGCGTCGTCGGCCGGCTGGCCGGCGATCGCTTGAGCGCGAGTGCTCCCGGCGAGCTGATGGAGCGGCTGGGCTTTTCGGAGGAGGGCAGGGTCAGCAAGCTTGCGACTTTCGCGTCGCCCAGACGGCCCATGCGGCGCTGGCTCCCGCTCGGGATCGCCGCGGCGGGCATGCTGCTCTACTTCAACGGCATCAAGCAGGCCTCGGCCCCCGTCGCGACCGATTCCGCCGTCGTGGCCTCGTCGGAGATGGGGGAGCTGGACACGGTCCTGACCTACTTCGGCGCCGAGACCGTGCCCGATTCGGACCAGCTGCCGCTTTAGACCTCGAAGGCGCCGCCCCGGATCCGCGGGGCCTGGTTGTTTTCCGCCAGGTACGACAGATGCGCTTCGATGGTCGTGAGGGTGGGGGCCACGCGCTTGTAGGCCATCAGGCCCTTGCGCGTCATCCGCGTCACCGTCGTTTGCTCGTCGGGCGGCAGCTCGGGCCCCGCCTGGATCGTGAAGCTCTTTCGGACGTCGCGCGGGATGTCCTCGGGGTCGTAGGTGGGCAGAAAGAGGTCTCCCTCGCCCGCCGGCGGCACCAGGTACGTGTACTGGGCGGTGATCTTGTCGATCAGCCAGCCTTGCTGGACCAGGATCTGGCGCTCCTCGTTCGCGACCTTGAGGGTCTCGTGGACCCAGCCCTCGATGGCCCTCACCGAGATGCGGCCCTGCTTGGACCACCATTCCTTCTCGCAGCGCGCGCAAGGCCCCGTCGCGGTGACCATGTGCGCCCCCTGGGCGCACATGAAGCCGTGACGGGTGGTCTTGAAGGTCACGCCGCGCGAGTCGACGAAGATGGAGTCTTCGCGAACCAGGGGGGTGCCGGTGACGGGGGACTGGATGCAGCAGCTCAAAAAGTTCATGGTCAGCCCATCTTAGCACACGGGGCCCCCTCTAACGCGGCATGGACGTGAGACCCTGCGCGCGCATGCCCACCAGAACCGTCTGGCCGTCCAGGATCGTGAGGCTCGAGACGGGAGCTGCGAAGCCCGAGTGGCAGGGCATGGGGGTGAAGGTCTTGAGATCCATCATGGTGATGGCGTTGCCGCTGCTCGCGTATAGCCAGCTTTCGTCGGCACCGAGGGCCTCGATGGGCGCGTCGGCCATCTTGCCGAGCGCATGGGTGCTCCGGCCGTCATCGGCGCTGGCGAGCACCCACCCGTCCGCGGTGCCCACGTAGAGCACGCCGCGGTGGCTCGCGATCGCCGTGGCCCCCTGGGTGTCCGGCACCAGCGCGGGCGAGGCCCCGTCGAGAGGCCAGCGCCAGACGCGCTCGCCGAGCGTGTAGCAGGCCTCATTCCCCAGGGCGAGGTCCGCGATCACCCGCGCCGGGGCCTCGGCGCTCGCTAGGGGCGCGGCCTTCCCGCCACCTGCCGGCAGCTTGAAGAGCCCGTCGCGAGCGCTGGCGACGTAGAGCTTGCCTCGGGCGAGCCCGAGGCCCGTGACCTCGGAGGGGACCTGCCCCAGGCGCGCGGCGCCGCCGTGGGACGGGTCGAGCCCGTGCAGGCTGCCGTCATTCCCGCCCAGGTACAGCCGCTGGCCGTCGCCCGTCATCCGCGTGAGCCCGGTGACCCCGCCGGTCTCGACCGTTTTCCAGGGGCCGCCTTCGAGCGGGACCGCGCATAGCTTGCCTGAAGCGGCGTAGAGGGTGGCGCCGATCATGGCGAGCTCGCGCACGCGCAGGTCGCCGGCCCAGGTCCTGGGGTGGCCCATGACCGGCGTGACGGGCGCGGCCTTCCGCTGGCCGTTCCAGGCCGGGCGCGCGAGGGCGGGAAAGCGCATCGCCGGCGGATCGACGGTCGTGGCGGGCCCCGATCGCTCTGCGTCCGAAGGCGCCGTTTCGGCGCCTTCGGACGGGGGCGCCGGCAGTGCCCGTGGGGGCTCGCTGGGAAGCGAGCAGCCCGCGAAGGCGAGGGTCAGGGCGATCGCCCCCGTGAGGCGGTTGGAAATGGGCAAGCAGGCCTCCCTTTGCGCCGCTGAGCCTCGGCGCGGCCCATGCTATCGAGCAAGACGCCATTCGCCCTCGGTCGAACGTGCAGGGATTTCCTGGCCATCAAGTGGGCAAGCGCCGGCTCGCGGCGCCGGCGCGATTGCGCTAGACTGGGACCATGACGACGATCGATCGACCTATTCCCGTCACCCTCGTCACCGGCTTTCTCGGCGCGGGCAAGACGACCTTCCTCAACCACCTCCTGCAGGACGACCACGGGGCGCGCCTGGCCGTCATCATCAACGAGTTCGACGAGGTGGGCATCGATCGCGACCTGGTCCGCAACGCGAGCGGTCAGCTCGTCGAGATGAACAACGGCTGCCTCTGCTGCACCGTGCAAGGGGATCTCAAGGGCGTGATCGAGCAGATCGTCGCCTCGGGCAAGGAGCTCGACGGCATCGTCATCGAGACCACGGGCCTCGCGGATCCCGGGCCCATCGCGACGGGCCTGTTTGCCGATCCTTTTTTGTGCGAGGCGACCCGCCTCGATGCCATCATCACCCTGGTCGATGCCTTCAACGCCCCGCGCCTGCTCTGGCAAGCGCCTGAGTCCGAGCGCGCGCAAGACGCGGCGCTCGCCCTATCGCAGATCGGTTACGCGGACGTCATCCTCCTGAACAAGACCGACCTGGTGCCCGCCGCCGAGCGCGAGGCCCTGAAGGCGCGCCTGCGCGGCCTCAACCGGATGGCGCGCATCCACGAGGTCTGCCAGAGCGCCGTGCCGCTGGACCAGGTCCTCGGCATCGAGGCCTTCGAGTTCACCTCGCGCTTCGGCGCCGAGGCGGCTCACGGTGACGAGCACCACCACGATCCCGGCGTCGGGTCGGTCTCGTTCCACTTCGAGCGCCCCTTCGACCAGGTGAAGCTCAACACCTTCTTCTGCGACCTGCTCCGGCATCATGGCAACGATATCTATCGCTGCAAGGGCGTGGTGGACGTCGCGGGCCTCGACGAGCCCCTGGTCTTTCAGGGGGTGGCCACGCTGTTCGCGACCTCCAGCGGCACCTGGCGCGAAGGTGCGCCCAGGCGCACGCGGGCCGTCTTCATCGGGCGGAACCTGGATCGCGCGCGCCTCGAGGCAGGGATGATCGCCTGTCAGGCCTGAGGGATCTCGCCGAGGACCAGCGTGATCTTGAGCCCCCCGTGGGGGATGAGCACCCGTGAGCGGACGGGAAGGCCCAGGGCGTCGGTGAGGTCGTTGGACGGCGCCAGGATGACGTAGCGCCAGCCGGCATAGGCCTGCTTAAGCTTCATCCCCATCCGGCGGTAGAGGACGAGGGTCGACGCCTCGTCCCCGATGCGTACCCCGTAGGGCGGATTGATGGCGATGACTCCGGGCGCTTCGCCGGGCGCCGCCTCCTTGAAGAAGTCGGCTTGCGAAAGCGTGAGGCTGTCCTGGACTCCCGCGCGCTCGGCGTTGGCGAGCGAGGCCCGCAGCGCTCCGCCGTTCTCGTCGCGAGCGCAGATGGGGAAGGGCGGCTCGGGGAGGCTGGCCTCAAGCGCCTTGCGCTTGATGAACTCCCAGGTGGCCGGACGGAACGAGGGCCATCGCTCGAAGAGGAAGCGGCGGTTGAGGCCTGGCGGTAGCTTTCGTGCGATCAGGGCGCCCTCGATGGCGAAGGTGCCGGAGCCGCACATGGGGTCGAAGAGGGGCATGGTGCCGTCATAGCCGGCGAGCAAGAGGGCCCCCGCGGCAAGGTTCTCCCGCAAAGGAGCCTTGGCCGTGGCCTGGCGATAGCCCCGGCGGTGGAGGTGCGCACCGCTGGCATCCAGCGAGAGGGTGACGCGATCGCGCTCGATGCGAACCATCACGCGCTGGAGCTCGTCCTCGTCGCCCCCGGGGGCGAGATCCGCCACCGTGGCCGCGAGGTGCTGCTCGGAGAGTCGCTTGCGGATCGCCGAGCGCAGGGTCTCCTCGATCAGGTCGTCGCGCTTGAGCCAGGACTCGAAGGTCTTCACCTCGAAGCGCAGCGGCACGTCGCCTGCGAGTAAAAGCTCCCAGGGCAACTGGGCGGCATGGCGGAACAGGTCCTCGGGGCGGCGGGCCCCGAAGGCCGCCACCCGCAGCAGGATCCGGTTGGCCGTCCTGAGCCACAGGTTGGCCACGTAACCCACGTCCAGCTTGCCCTTGAAGGCCACCCCGCCGGGGCTCGGCTGGATGTCGCCGGCGTCGATGGCGGCGAGCTCCTGGGCGAGTGCCGGCTCGAGGCCGGGGGCGCACGGGGCGAACCAGTCGTGGACCGGCGCGTGCATGTGGCGCTTGATGCGGCGTTCGAGAGGGGAAGTAGGCGGGCTGAGCTTTTCGGTCATTTCCTCATCTTAGCGCAAATGAAGCCGCTCGGCCCGCCCCTGCTCACAGCGCGATACGCCGGGTCTGCTTCGCGTCCTCGTATAGCTCGACCTGGATCTTCTCCTTGAGCAGCGGCTCCATCTTGGTTTTGAAGCGCGTGACGATGGCCTTTCCCTGGGCCTTCCGAGCCTGGGGGGCGGTCACCTTCGAGAGGCCGGGAACGACCAGGCTCCATGCGTCCGACTGCTTGGGGCTGTAGATCTTGACCCCCTCCTTATCGAAGGCGTCGCGCAGGGCGCCAAAGGCGGTTTTGAAGCGAAGGGCCTGCGCCCGTTCCTGCTCGGCGCGCTTCTTGAACTCCTCTTGCTGCTTGAGGTACTGCTCGCGGGTCAGGACCGTGTCCTTGTAGGCCGGCTTCCCGAGGTCCTTGAGGTTGCTCTGTTGCTTGGGCTCGCCGGGGATGGCCAGAGCGGCGCTCTGCAGCAAGCCCCAGCTCAGGAGGGTCGCGATCAGGGCAAGACGGGCGCGGTTTTGCATCGTTCGGCTCCTCGCATGTAAGGACATGGGCATGTCCCGATGGGATGGGTGAAGTGAACGACAACTATTTTGATGAATTATTGTTAACAGTCAAGGAGGGGTTTTGCCGATGATTATCAGCGGGTGATGTCAACCGCGTTCAGCGGGTGATGTCGACCTGCAGGGCGTTGTTGAAGCGGTTGAAGTAGTTGAAGAGGCCCGCGACCGCAGCGAGCTCGACGATCTCGGAGTCGCTGAAGTGCTCCTTCAGCCGGGCGAACATGGCATCGTCCACCCCCAGCGAATCGACGGTGAGGCGCTCCGCGAAGGCGATCGCGGCCTTCTCTCGCGCGGTGAACTCGGTCGAATCGACCGCGCACTTCAGGGCCGCGTGGGTCTCGTCGGTGGCGCCCAGCTGCTTCGAGATCTTGGTGTGCGACGCCAGGCAGTAGTCACAGTTGTTGATCTGGGAGACGCGCACCACGATGAGCTCCTTGAGCTTCAGCTCGACGGTGCCGGCGTTGAGGACCGCGGCGAAGTGCGCCTGGAGCGTCGTCACCAGCTCGGGCACCAGGGCGAGGGTCCTGAACATGTTTGGGACGTTTCCCCGCGCGGCCATGAAGGTATCGAACACCGACTTGACGCCTTCGGGGGCGGACTCGACGGGGACGGGCGCGATTCGGGCCATGGAGATTCTCCTCGATCAAGGTGGGGCCGCCGGTGGCGGACGCGCTCAGTATAGCGCGAGATGACACTCCTTCATCAGGGCTTAAGCGTGCCATATCCATCGAGATCTGGTATTGTAGGCACCAAGCTCGGCAAAGGCGCCGGATGCTTCAAGTACCGTGACAAGGGCGTCGGGTCTGAACCCACGCCCTCGTTTGCTCAGCGGCCTTTCGCCATCGCGAAAGGCAAGCGCGCCAGCAACCCTGACAGCAACGATTTGAAGGAGCTTTCCAGAATGGTGGATAAGCAGCTAGCCCTGGAATGGTACCGCAAGATGGCCCTCATCCGGCGCTTCGAGGAGAAGTGCGCGGAGGGCTACGCCTATGCCAAGATCGGGGGCTTCCTACACCTGTACATCGGGCAGGAAGCCGTCGCCGTCGGCGCCATCTCGGCGCTCAACGACGACGACGACATCGTCACCCACTACCGCGATCACGGCCATGCCATCGCCCGGGGCCTCGACACCAACTCCCTGATGGCTGAGCTCTACGGCAAGGCCACCGGCTGCAGCAAGGGCCGCGGCGGCTCGATGCACTTCGCCGACGCGAGCAAGCACTTCTGGGGCGGCTACGCCCTGGTCGGCGCCCACCTGCCGATCGCGGTCGGCCTCGCGATGGCCAGCCAGTACCGGGGTGAGGACCGCCTCGCCATGGCCATCTTCGGTGACGGCTCGACCAACAACGGCGGCTTCCACGAGTCGCTGAACATGGCGGCGGTATTCAAGCTGCCGGTCATCTTCCTGATCGAGAACAACCTCTACTCCATGGGCGTGGCGCTGCAGCGCGACTCGGCCATCAGCGACCTCTACAAGCGCGCCGCCTCCTACGGCATCCTCGGCGAGGCCTTCGACGGCATGGACGTCGAGGCGACCCACGAGGCCACCAAGCGCGCCGTCGCGCACGTCCGCGCCGGCAACGGCCCGGTGCTGCTCGAGGCCAAGACCTACCGGTTCCGCGGCCACTCCATGGCCGACCCCGAGATGTACCGCTCGAAGGAAGAAGTCGAGTTCTGGAAGCAAAAGGACCCGATCGTCACCTGGAAGGCCCGCTGCGTCGAGGCCGGCATCGCCACCGCCGCCGAGTTCGACGAGGTGGAGGCCGCCGCCAATCGCGAGGCCGAGGAGTCGGTCAAGTTCGCCGACGAGAGCCCCGAACCCGAGCTCTCCACCCTTTGCGACAACATCTACGCCAACCCCATCGGGCAGACCGATTGTCAGCTCGTGTAGGCGCCGGTAAACGTTAGGAGTCACACATATGCGTACCATTACCGTCCGCCAGGCCATCCAGGAAGCCCTCCGCGAGGAGATGCGCCGCGACGAGAACGTCTTCCTGATGGGCGAGGACATCGCCTACTACGGCAGCGCCTATGGCGTCACCAAGGGCTTCGTCGACGAGTTCGGCGAGAAGCGCGTCAAGGACACCCCCATCTCTGAGACCGCCATCATCGGCGCCGCGACGGGCGCCGCCCTCGCGGGCCTGCGCCCGATCCCCGAGATCATGAGCATCAACTTCGCGCTCCAGGCCCTCGACCAGGTCATCAACCACTCGGCCAAGATGAGCTACATGTTCGGCGGCCAGATGAAGGTGCCCATGGTCCTGCGCACCCCTTCGGGCTGGAGTCAGCTCGCCGCGACCCACTCGCAGACCCTCGAGCTGCTCTTCGCCTACATCCCCGGTCTCAAGGTCGTCATGCCGAGCACCCCTTATGACCACAAGGGCCTGCTCAAGAGCGCGATCCGCGACGACGATCCGGTCATCTTCATCGAGCATGCCCTGATCTACGGCGCCAAGGGCGAGGTCCCCGAGGAGGAGTACCTGGTCCCCATCGGCAAGTCGGTGGTCCGCCGCCCCGGCAAGGACGTCACCGTCGTCTCCTACTCGCGCATGGCGATGCTCGCCATGGAAGCCGCCAACGACCTGGCCGCCGAGGGCATCGACGTGGAGGTCATCGACCTTCGCACCCTGCGCCCGCTCGACATGGAGCCCGTGATCGAGTCGGTCAAGAAGACCAACCGCGTGGTGGTCGCCGAGGAAGGCTGGAAGACCTACGGCATCGGCGCCGAGGTCCAGTCGCGGATCTACGAGGAGGCGTTCGACTACATCGATGCCCCCGTGCGTCGCGTGGCCGGCATCGAGGTGCCCGCTCCCTACAACAAGCACCTCGAGATGGCGGCGTACCCGCACAAGGCGAACATCGTCGCGGCCATCCGCGAGGTCCTGAAGTAGCGCCCCTTCACCCTATTCACGAAAGTCGGAGGACGATTCATGGCGAGCAACGTGCTCATGCCCAAGATGGGCTATGACATGACCGAAGGCAAGATTCTTCGCTGGATGAAGAACGAGGGGGAGACCGTCAACAAGGGCGAGCCCATCGCCGAGATCCAGACCGAGAAGGTCAACATCGAGATCGAGGCGTTCGATTCGGGCGTGCTCGCCAAGATTCTCCACCAGGCAGGCGAGGACGTGCCGGTGGGCGAGGTCATCGCGATCATCGCCCAGCCCGGCGAGAAGGTCGAGGCTCCGGCCGGCAAGGCGCAGGCTCCTGCGGCCAAGGCGGAGGCCGCTGCGGCGCCCGTGGCGCAGGCCACCGAGTACCCCGAAGGCCCCAGCCTCACGTATCCCACCGCGGCCCCCGTGCGCGAGGGCCGGCTCAAGTCGTCGCCCCTGGCGCGCAAGGTTGCGGCCGAGCGTCACCTCGATCTGGCCCAGATCCCGGGGACCGGCCCCGGCGGCCGCATCGTGCGCAAAGACGTCGAGGCTGCGTCCTCTAGAGCCGCAGGCGCGCTCGCTCCGGCAGCGGCCGTCCGGGCCGCCGCCCCGGTGGCGGTCGCTCGCGAGGACCGTCCCGTCACCCTGACGCGGATGCGCCAGGCGATCGCGCGCCGTCTCACCGAGAGCAAGGTGGCGGCTCCTCACTTCTACGTGACCACCGCCGTCGACATGACCGAGGCGGTCGCGTTCCGGACCCAGTTCAACGCGGCGGTCTCGGCCGAGGAGAAGGCGTCCTACAACGACATGATCGTCAAGGCCGTCGCCAAGGCCGCCCTCAAGTTCCCGGCGGTGAACGCCTCCTGGAACGAGACCGAGATCGTCGAGCGCGGCGCGGTCAACGTGGGGGTCGCGGTGGCGCTGCCCGAGGGGCTCGTGGTCCCGGTGCTGCACGGGGCGGGCGACAAGTCGCTGCCTGCGATCGCCAGCGAGACCAAGGAGATCATCGCCCGGGCCAAGGCCAACAAGCTCAAGCCCGAGGAGATGGGCGGCGGCACGATCACGGTGAGCAACCTCGGCTCGTTCGACGTCGAGAGCTTCACGGCGATCATCAACCCGCCCGAGTCGGCCATCCTCGCCATCGGCTCCATCAAGAAGGAGCCCGTGGTGGACGCCAAGGACCAGCTCCAGATCCGTTCGATCATGCGCATCACCATGTCGAGCGACCACCGGGTCATCGACGGGGCGCTGGCCGCGCAGTTCCTCGCCGAGGTCAAGCGCCTGCTCCAGACCCCGATGCTGCTGCTCATCTAAGCGACGAGGAAATACGACATGGCAACGACTTACGACATCGCTCTCATCGGCACGGGCCCCGGCGGCTACGTGGCCGCGATCCGGGCCTCTCAGCTGGGCCTCAAGGTCGCGGTCGTCGAGGCCGAGGAGCTGGGCGGCACCTGCTTGAACTGGGGCTGCATCCCCACCAAGGCGCTGCTCAAGAACGCCTCGGTGCTGCACACCATCAAGCACTCCGACCAGTTCGGCATCACGGTCGAGGGCATCAAGCCCGACTTCAGCAAGGCCGTCGACCGCTCCAAGTCCGTCGTCAAGAAGCAGACCACGGGTCTGGCCTTCCTGATGAAGAAGAACAAGATCGACGTCTTCAAGGGCAGGGGCAAGCTCGTGGCCCCCGGCCGGATTTCGGTCAGCACCGGCGAGGAGGTCTCGGCCAAGCACGTGATCATCGCGACCGGCGCCCGTCCGCGCCTGTTGCCCGGCCTCACGGCCGACGGCAAGGTCGTCCTGACGGCCCGTGAGGCCGTGGACTTCCGCAGCGTGCCCTCCAAGATGATCATCCTGGGCGGCGGCGCCATCGGCTGCGAGTTCGCCTATGTCTTCCAGAACTACGGCGCCCAGGTCACCATCGTCGAGATGGCCGACCACCTCCTTCCCAAGGAGGACCCCGAGGTCGCCGCGGTGCTCGAGAAGGCCTACAAGAAGCTCGGCATCGAGGTCCTCACGGGCCACAAGGTCGAGTCGGTCGAGCAGAAGCCCGACGGCGTCAAGGTCAAGCTTTCGAGCAAGGCTGGAATGAAGGACCTCGACGCGCCCGCGATGATCGTGGGCATCGGAATGGCTCCCAACGTCGAGGGCCTCGGCCTCGAGGCGGTGGGCGTCAAGACCGAGCGCGGGGCCATCGTGGTGGACGACTTCGGCCGCACCAACGTGAAGGGCGTCTACGCCATCGGCGACGTGACCGGCAAGGTGATGCTCGCCCACGTGGCCTCGGCCATGGGTATCGCCTGCGTCGAGACGATCGCGGGCCACCAGACCCAGCCGATCAACTGGGATCGCATCCCCGCCTGCACCTACTCGGAGCCCCAGGTGGCCTCGATCGGCCTCACCGAGGCCGAGGCCAAGAAGCGCGGCTTCGACGTGAAGATCGGCAAGTTCCCCTTCGCCCCCAACGGCAAGGCGCAGGCGCTCGGCGATGCCGAGGGCTTCGTCAAGGTCGTCGTGGATGCCAAGTACGGCGAGGTGCTGGGCGCCCACATGGTGGGTCCCGAGGTGACCGAGCTCCTCTCCGAGGTGGGCCTCGGCATGACCCTCGAGACCACCGCCCAGGAGATCGACCTGACCATCCACGCCCACCCCACCCTCTCGGAGGTGGTGAAGGAAGCGGCGCTCGCCGCTATCGGCCAGCCGATCCACATGTAGCGCGCCTCCTGGTGAATTGAGCGGCCCGCACCCCGAGGGGTGCGGGTTTTTTTCATGGGCCGCATGAGCGGGTGTTTCAGGATGGCCACCAAGCGGGCATATTGCACTTGGATGACTGGGCGGAGGGGGGATCAGGATGCGAGCGAGGCGCTTGAGCTGGTGGGGGGCCATGACCCCCCTGATGCTTGCGATCGCGGCATGTGCCGGGCAGGGGCCGACGGCGGGCGTCGGCACGAGCATCGCGAACGGTTACAGCCGCAAGCCGACCGCCATCGCCACCCCCACCCTCTCGAACGGCAAGAACTCGGGAAGCACCGGCGGCAGCGGCACCTACAGCCGGGGGAGCGGCTCCGGCGGTGGCGGAACCGGCGTGATCGCGACGCCCACTCCGCGCCCCATCGCCCCGCTGCGCGCGCGGGTCACCCTCACCAGCGCCTCGGCCCCCCCCGGTCAATGGGCCAACAGGGGCATGCTCAATCCGCCCGTGCGCGTCTACCTGACGCCGAACGACGAGCGCCTCCCCCCCGACTTCGTCTACATGAACTCGGAAGGGGTGATGGAGTACCCTGATCTGCCTGCGGGCTCCTATCACCTCGTCTACAACGACGGCCAGCTCGATAGCTACGGCCTGCCCGATGCCATGGGGCGCAGCCGCCTCGACATGGTGGGCTTCTACGTCTCGGAGGTCGTGCGCATCGACGAGTTCTCGCGCCCGGCCAACGATCGCTTCGAGTTCAAGACCGACCTCCACTGGGAGACTCAGGCATTTCCCTTCCACTGGGATCTGCGGACGAGCGTCGAAGGCCACAACCCCGGTGAGTTCATCTCCTATCAGGATCGCTTCAACGTCAAGGCGCGCGAGTACGCGGGCCTCGATGCGGGCGCGGTGCCGGACGCCGGCAAGCGCGCCATGTACCGCTTCGTGGTCTTCCAGTACGACTCGAGCCGCAAGCCCCTCTGGTATTCCGCCTGGACCGAGCCGGACGCGAACACGGGCATGGTCTCGGTCCCATGGAACGGCTACACCAGCGACGGGAGCGGCCCCGCGAACATGCCGGACGAGAACGATTCGCGCAATTCCCGCCTGAGGGAGGGGGCGTACTACTTCGCCGTCCAGTTCTGCCAGAAGGGCCCGAACGGCGTCATGCGCTTTCCCGAGTACACCACCAACATCCGCGCCCACGACAGGCAGGGCAGCAAGTTCATCAACAACTTCTACGGCGCCTCGCAGTTCTACGCCTTCACCCTCAAGCAAGGCGTCAAGCCCTCGGCGTCGCCATCCCCTTCCCCCACCGCCTCGCCCTCGGCGACGCCCTGACGGGGCAATCTGCGCTAGAATAGGCTCATGGACACCCTCTTGAAATTCTCGCTCTGGGCGCTGTACGCCATCGCCCCTCTTGGAGCCATCTCGGCGATCGTGGTCGGAGTCGGCCTGGTGCGCGGGCACCTTGACGCCAAGCGAGACGGCGCGTGACGCGCGACGCGCTCGTCGCCTCGCTGGTCGCCATCTGCGGCCGCGACGCGGTCCTGCACCGGCCCGAGGAGCTACTGGCCTACGATTGCGATGCCTTCACCCTCGAGCGCAGCGCTCCCGGGGTGGTGGTGCTGCCGATCTCGACCGAGCAGGTCGCAGGAGTCGTCAGGCTCTGCCACGCCCGGGGGATCCCCTTCGTCCCGCGCGGGGCGGGCACCGGGCTCTCCGGAGGGTGTCTCTCGAGCCCGGGCGGCGTGATGATCGCCCTGACCCGCATGACGCGGATCATGGACCTGGACTTGCGCAACCGCCGCGCCACGGTCGAGGCGGGGCTGGTCAACCTTCGCCTCACCCAGGCGAGCACCCCCGACGGCCTCTGCTATGCGCCCGATCCGAGCAGCCAGATGGCCTGTACCATCGGCGGCAACGTGGCCGAGAACTCGGGCGGCCCGCACACCCTCAAGTACGGGGTCACGACCAACCACGTCCTGGGGCTGGAGGTGGTCCTGCCCGACGGTGAAGTCGTCTGGCTCGGCGGCCAGACCGATGACGCGGCGGGGTACGACCTGCGCGGGCTGATGGTCGGCTCCGAGGGCACCTTCGGGGTCGTGACCCAGGCGGTCGTGCGCCTGGTGCCCATCGCGCCCGGCGTGCGGACGATGCTCGCGGTCTTCGGCACGGTCGAGGCGGCCTCCGAGGCGGTGAGCGCGCTGATCGCGGCGGGAGTCTTGCCAGCGGCCCTCGAGATGATGGACCGGATGATCATCCAGGCGGTCGAGGCCGCCTTCGGCCTGGGGCTGCCGCAAGACGCGGAGGCGGTCCTCATCGTGGAGCTCGACGGCCTTGAGGCGGGCCTCGAACGCGCGGCGCACGAGGCGGTCGCGATCCTGAACGCTCACGGCGCGCGCGAGGTTCGCCTCGCTCAGGACGAGGCGGAGCGGTCGCGCCTCTGGCTGGCCCGCAAGAAGGCCGTCGGCTGCGTCGGGCGCCTCGCGCCGAGCAAGGTGACGCAGGACGGGGTGATCCCGCGATCGCAGCTGCCCCCGGTGTTGCGACGAATCGCGGAGATCGCCATGCGTCACCGGGTGCGGATCGCGAACGTCTTCCATGCGGGCGACGGCAACCTGCATCCCATCATCCTCTTCGACGAGAAGGATCCCGACCAGGTGCGCCGGGTCTGGGCGGCGGGCCAGGAGATCCTCGAGGCCTGCCTCGACGTCGGGGGATCCATCACCGGAGAGCACGGGATCGGGGTCGAGAAGCGCGACATGATGCCGCGCATGTTCACCGAGGCCGACCTGGACCTGATGCGCCGCGTCCGGGACGTCTTCAATCCGGAAGGGCTCTGCAACCCGGGCAAGCTCTTGCCTACGGCCAAGAGCTGCGTCGAGACGACCCGGCGCGGGCGCTCCAGCGAGGCCACCCGATGACGCGCCTCATCGTCCCCGAGGACCTCTTCGCGCTCGCCGAGGCCATGCGCGAGGCTTCCGGCGAGGCGGCGGCCGTCGAGATCGCGGGCCTCGGCGAGCGCGCGACCTGGGGCAACCCACTGCCCGAGGACCGGATCGCCATTTCGACCGCGCGTCTGACGGGGGTAGTGGACTACGCCCCCGACGACATGGTGGTGAGCGCCGAGGCGGGGCTCTCGCTTGCCGCGCTGAACGACCTGCTCTCGGCCCGGGGGCAGGTGTTGCCCCTCGAGGTCCCCTTCCCGGAGCGAACCACGCTCGGCGGGCTCGTCGCCGCGGCCCCGGTGCCGCTCGCTCGCTCCGGCTACGGGCTGGTGAGGGACTGGCTGCTCGGGCTCGAGGTGGCCACGAGCGAAGGAGCGCTCGTCAAGAGCGGTGCGCGGGTGGTCAAGAGCGTCGCGGGCTACGACCTGTGCAAGCTGTACGCGGGTAGCCTGGGGACGCTGGGCGCGATCGCCCGCGTGACCTTCAGGGTCCGCCCCGTCCCCGAGACCCATTCCCTGCTTTCCGCGCGCTGGACGGATGCCGCCGGGGCCGAAACGGCCCTCGCCGCCATCCAGACGACCGCCCTCGATCCTGCCCTTGCGATCCTGCGCTGCGGCCGGGGCGGCTTCGAGCTCGTCGTCGGCTTCGACGGCAGCCACGAGACGGTGGCCTGGCAATGCGCCGAGGCGGCTCGCCTGCTAGGGGCCCTGGGCGGTGCGATCAGCGAGCCGCAAGCGGGTGAGGGGGCCGCGAGCCGGCGCGCTGCGCTGCGCGACGCCCTCGCCGGCTCACCCGAAGCCTCTCTCGTGGCGCGAGTCTCGGTCCTTCCCTCCGAGCTGCTCCGATTCGCCTGCGAGGCGCGGGCCGAGGGCGAGGCTCTCGGCGTCTGGTGCGAGGCGATCGCGCAGGCGCAGCAGGGGACCCTCTGGCTCTCGGCCGAGGGCGGCGACTGGCTCGGCTGGGTCGAGGCCCAGAGGACCCGGGCGCACGCGCTTGGCGGGAGCCTGGTCATCGAGCGCAGCCCTGCACCCGAGCGCCTCGACGCCCTCGGACTCGACGGCACACCGCTTGCGCTGATGCGCCGCCTCAAGGCCAGCCTGGACCCCTCGGGGTGCCTGGCCCCCGGCCGCCTCTGGCCCCTGAGCGTGGAGTGACCCCATGGACCATGCCGATCTCAAGCACGAGCTCACCCTGCTCACGGAGGCGTGCATCCACTGCGGCCTCTGCCTCGAGTCGTGCCCGACCTACGCCCTCAAGAAGAGCGAGCCCGACTCCCCGCGCGGCCGGATCCACCTGATGAAGGCCCTCCTGGACGGCGGCCTGGACCCGGCCGCCGACGTTTACGGTCCCCTGGACCGTTGCCTGGGCTGCCGCGCCTGCGAGACCGCTTGCCCGTCGAGCGTGAAATACGGCCACCTGTTGGAGGCCGTGCGCGCCGACTTCGAGGCGCCGCATCGCGCCAGGAGCGGCGCACGCCGCGCCTGGGGCTTCATGCTCGACCATGTCCTGCCGTACGCCCGACGGATCTCGTTCCTGACGCTCCCGTTGCGCCTGGCTCCGGGGGCAGTGCGGGCACTGCGCCCCCTGCTCCCGGCGATGCTGGGTCGCCAGCTTGATCTGCTCGGGACCCCCATGAGGCAGGGGGATCCCATCCCCGAGTGGACCCCCGCGCGCGGGCAGCGAAGGGGCAAGGTCGCCTTCCTCGCCGGGTGCGTGATGGATGCGCTGTACCGTCCGGCCAACCGCGCCACGGTCCGCATGCTGGCTCGCGCGGGCTACGACGTCTGGGTCCCCCCCGATCAAGGCTGCTGCGGCGCCCTGCACATGCACGAAGGCGATCGCGCCCGGGCGATCGCCTTCGCGCGCCACAACGTGGACGCCTTCTCGGCAGTGCCCGAGCTGACGGCGGTGATCGCGAACTCGGCCGGCTGCGGGGCGGCCATGAAGGAGTACGGCAGCTGGCTGAGCGAGGCCAGCGCGTTCGCGGCCAGGGTCAAGGACGTGAGCGAGTTCCTGGCCGAGGTGGGGATCCCTGCGCCCACGCGGGCGGTCGCCTCGCGTGCCGCCTACCACGAGCCGTGCCACCTGACCCACGGCCAGCGGATCAAGGACGCCCCGCGCCGCCTGCTCGAGCAGGTGCCGGGCCTCACCCTCGTGCCGCTCGCCGAATCCGACTGGTGCTGTGGCGGGGCGGGATCCTACACGGTC
The DNA here is from genome assembly GCA_036704125.1 of Pantanalinema sp. NCBI lineage: Bacteria > Bacillati > Cyanobacteriota > Cyanophyceae > Leptolyngbyales > Leptolyngbyaceae > Pantanalinema > Pantanalinema sp. The sequence continues at coordinate 69,636 of DATNQI010000096.1, forward strand.
CTCCAGCCCGAGAGTTCCGATCGGTTGCTCGCGCGCAAGCTGGACCACCTGGAGGCCTCGGGCGCCGAGCTCATCGTGACCGGCAACCCCTCGTGCCTCATGCAGCTCGACATGGGCCTGCGGCAGCGGAAGAAAACGACCCCCATGCTGCACACCGTCGAGGTCCTGGACCGCGCCTATGAAAGCTAGCCGCCCTCGACCACCGTTAAGGAGTCGAACAAGCGTGGTACTTTACCATTAGCGCTTATTTGTCGGTCCGCTGCAACGGAGGTCTCGCGATGACGATGAACGGTGTCGGTCCACGGTTTGCCGACGCACTACCGAACAGGTATGCTGCCACCACCAATGCAGCCACCCAGCCCGTCGCATCCGAGCAGGTTGCCCCGCAAGGCAAGCCCGCCGCGAAGGCGGATGCCGTTGACTCCGACCTTGCACAGGCCAAGGAGCAAGGAACCAAGAAGACCGCCGAGCAAGAGGCGCTCATCCAGGAGATGTTCCAGAAGGCCGACAAGAGTGCCGATGGGAAGGTCGATCTCAGCGAGTTCAACCAGATGGTGCAGAACTTCGCCAGCAAAGAGGGGATTCCCTTATCCGACGAGAAGACGTCCTCCAAGAACTTGAAGGCGAGCTTCGACACCCTCGACGCGAACGGCGACGGCAATCTCAACAAGGATGAGTTCGAGGTCCTGGTCACCAAGCAGCTCAAGCTCGAGCAAATCGCAAAGCCGCAGCAGGAGTCCGCCAGTGCCAAGACCGTCACCATCAAGGCAGGTGATACCCTCGCCAAGGTCGCCAGGGAAAATGGCCTCTCGCTTGACGAGCTGCGCGCGGCCAATCCCGACCTGTTCCAGAAGGGCAAGGATTCGGCCGGAAAGCTGCGCACTGCGGGTGGCGACCTGATCTATCCGGGCGACGCGATCAAGATCCCCGGCAAGGCCAAGCCTGCCGCCGAAGCGAAGCCCGCCGCCGAAACGAAGCCTGCGACCGAGCAGAAGCCGGACACCGGAGTGAAACCCGCAACCGAGCAGGATCCCGCCGTGAAGGCCGACGGCACCGAGAAGGCGCCTGAGGAGCCCGCGAAGCCCGTCCTCTCCGAGCAGGCCAGGAACGGTCGATCGCTGCTCGACGAGGCCGCCAAGGATCCCTCGTTCGTGCGGAAGTGGACCGTCCAGGAGAAGGCCGACGTGCTTGCCTTCGCGCGGGACACGGCCATCGTCGGGATGGACAAGGCCTTCGACGAGAAGACCCCGCCCGCCGAGGCCGCCAAGGCCGTCAAGGGGATCGCAACGGCCATCGACGAGGTCAAGAAATTCGCCCAGCAGCACGGCATGTTCGACCTCGAGGGCGACGTCCGCGACATCGAGCAGCAGATCAAGCCCGATGCGCTGATGAAGCAAGCCGTCGACGGGGTGCAGGCCGACCTCGAGGCGCGCCTGGCCGCCAAGACGGGCAAGAAGGACTTCAAGATCGACTTCCTCGACGACATGAGCGACGACGACAAGCTCAAGCAGTTCGCCCTGATCGATTCCCTGCTCTCGGATTCCAGCTACGACGCCACCTGGAAGAAGTTCGACTCGATCGGCATCGACGTCTACGAGTCCAAGCGCGACGGCGCCAAGGACAACCTCAAGGGCTACGTCGAGGTCGAGGGCGGCATGCTCAAGCTCAACAACCCCGGCAACGGCTGGGGCGGGGACGACGGCCTCAAGGACGTCGAGGTGGACAAGCAGCGCCGGGCGATGCAGCACCTGCGCGACACCGGCGAACAGCCGTAAAACCAGCAAAGACGAGAAGGGGGCGGTTCGTTCGAACCGCCCCCTTCGTCGCTTCAGTTCAGTGAGAAGCGCTCGGTGTAGTACTTGTTCAGCATCGAGAGCGCGAGGGTCATGGCGAACAGCGCCATGCCGATGGCGCTCGCGTAGCCCATGTTCAGGTTCTCGAAGGCCTGCTGGTACAGGTAGTAGACCATGGTCGTGGTCGAGTCCAGGGGACCGCCCTTGGTCAGCACCCAGATCTCGGCGAACACCTTGAGGGCGTTGATGCACGAGATGATGCCCACCAGGCCCATCTGAGGCAGCATGAGCGGCAGGGTGAGGTACAGGTGGCGCTGGAAGCGCCCGGCGCCGTCCAGGTCCGCCGATTCGTAGATGTCGCGCGGGATCCCCTGGAGTCCCGCCAGGTAGATGACCATGTAGTAGCCGAGCCCCTTCCAGATCGTCACCGCCATCACCGCGCCCAGGGCGGTCTCGGGCAGGCTCAGCCAAGGCACCGGGTGCTGGAGCAGCCAGGGGAAGAGGGCCTCTGCGACGTAGTTGACGAGGCCGTTCTCGGCGTAGAGCCACTTCCAGGTGAGGCCGACCACCACGATGGGGATGACGACCGGAAGGTAGTAGGCCGCCCGGAAGAAGCCGATGCCCCGCATGGGCACGTTGACCAGGATCGCGAGCAGCAGGGGCAGCACGACCAAGGGCGGCACCACGCCGAGCAGGTAGATCCAGGAGTTGACGAAGGCCTTGAGGAACAAGGGGTCGCGCGCGAGCGCCAGGTAGTTGTCCAGCCCGATCCACCGGAACTGGGAGAGCAGGTCCGTGCTGGAGCCGAGGCTCACGTGGGTGAAGGAGGTCAGCACCGCCATCAGGGCGGGCAGGAACCAGAACACCCCCAGGATGAGCCCGGCCGGCGCGAGGAAGAGGAAGGGCGTCAGCTTCGCCCGGGATGAGGTGCGCGTGCTCATGGCGTGGCGAGGATCCGATCCCACTCGGCGGCTGCCTGCTTGAGGGCCTCATCCGAGCCGAGCTGGCCGAGGGCGGCCCGCTGGAGGGCGTCGTTCATGGCCTTCTTGAGCTCGCTCTGGTGGGGCATGGGGGGCACCAGGAGCTCCGCGCGCTTGAGCTGCTCGGCGGCGATCTTGCGGGCCCGGTCCTCGACCGAGGCCGTCGCGCCCAGGGGGGTGAAGAAGGGATCGTCGGCGGCCTCGCGCGACGAGGGCAGGATGGCCGCGAGCTTGCAGAAGGCGAGCTGGTTGGCGGCGTTGGTCACGTGGGTCGCCAGCGCGATCGCATCCTCCTGGTTGCGGCTGGTGGTGGGCACCACCAGGTTCATGACCCCGACGCCCACCTTGCCGCTCTTGCCGGCGAGCTGCGGGGCCACGTCGACCTTCTCGTACAGCTGGGGGGCGTTCTCGCGCACCTGCTTGAGGAACTGAGGGCCGGCGGGCAGGACGGCGGACTGGCCGGACTGGAAGCGATCGACGATCTCGCGGTTGTCGAGGCTAAGGGCCTCCTTGGGAAGGGTGCCCCTGGTGAACAGCCCGGTCCAGAAGGCGAAGGTGTCACGGCCCTCGGGGGTGTCGAAGGCGGCGTGCTTCTTGTCGGCGCTCAGGAGGGGGACCCCGTCGAGGGCGAAGAGCTCGAGGATGCGGTTGCCGTCGCCCAGGTTGGGGATGAACGGGAGCGCGCCCGCGGCCTTGAAGGCCGGGGCCTGCTCGGCGAGGGCGCGGTAGGTGCCGGGCAGGGTCTTGAGGCCGGCCTTGGCGAGCAGGTCCTTGTTGTAGATCGCCACCTGGGTCGAGAGGTACCAGGGCAGGCCGATCAGCTTGCCGTCGACGGTGGAGGCGTCGATCGCATACGGGAAGTAGCTGCGCTGCACGTCCTTGGGTACCTGCTTGGAGAGGTCCAGGAGAGCTCCCTTGCTCGCGAGGCGCTGGGCGAAGTCGGGGTTCAAGTTGACGAGATCCGGCGGGGTGCCGCCGCTGACCGACGAGAGGGTCTTGTCCTCGATGGCGTTGCCCGGCACGTCCACCCATTCGACCTTGACCCCCGGGTTCTGCTGCTCGAAGTCGGCGATGACGCCTTCGAGGTAGCCCGTGAAGGTGGGCTTGAGCGCCATGGTCCAGAATTCGACCTTGCGCCCGCCGTCGGAGGCCGGCTTGGAGCAGGCCGAGAGCGAAAAGGACAACGAGAGGGTGAGCGCGAGCGTCGCGGCGATCCGGGTTCGGGACATGTTGCTTACTCCTGCTGCGTCTTGGGGTGATCGCGTAGCTTCGAGACGGGGACCTCGACGACGAGGTCGTCGTTGATCTCGACCTTGACGGCCTCCTTCAGGACCACCTGCTCGATCACGTAGCCGGTGCCCTCGTCGGTGCGGACGCGGCTGCCGACCATCGGCAGCTCTTCCTTGATCTCGAGGTACATCTCGTGCTCGTACGACAGGCAGCACATCAGGCGGCCGCAAAGGCCGCTGATCTTGCTCGGGTTGAGGGGGAGGTTCTGGTCCTTGGCGAGCTTGATGGTGATGGGCGCGAACTCCTTGAGGAAGGTCGAGCAGCAGAGCTCGCGGCCGCAGGGGCCGACCCCGCCCATCAGGCCCGCCGCGTTGCGCACGCCGATCTGGCGCAGCTCGATGCGGGTGCGGCGGAAGGTGGTGGTGAGGTCCTTGAGCAGGGCCCTGAAGTCCACCCGGTTGTCGGCCGTGTAGAAGAAGGTCAGGCGGCTGTAGTCGAGCGTGTAGACGGTCTCGACGAGCTTCATGGGCAGGCCGTGGGCGGCGATCTTCTCGATGCCGATCCCATGGGCGCGGACTTCCTCGCTCCACTTGCTGTCGAGCTGGAGCATGTCCTGGTCGGTCGCAAGGCGGATGAAGCGCACCGTCGGCATGGCGCCGTGCTCGTGGCGCACGGCGCTCGGCACCCCGATCACCGGCGAGCAGTCGAGGCCACGCTCGGTCTCGTACACCACGAAATCACCCCGGCTCAGCGAGTCGTCGGCCGGGGAGAGAAGGTGCAGATCGCCCGTTCGGGTACGGATCGCCGCGATCAAGGCGCTTGGTCCTTTCTGTGATGACCCGGGCTAGCGGCCCGATCGCTCGAGGGCCGTCGGTTGAAGGTCGCCCGCGAGCACGGTCCAGAGGAGCTTGCCGTTGGCGTGACCCATCAGCTGGCGACGGGCGGCCTCGAGGCGCTTGATCACCCGCAGCCAGTACCCGAGCGGAAGGTGTCGGTTGGTTGCGCGCGAGGCCTGCTCGGGTCGCGCGATCCAGTCGGGACGCCCAGTCTGCTGGTAGACCATGATATCACGAACCTGGGCGATGAGGGCCTCGACGGCGAGCAGCTGGGTCTCGGCCTCCTCGCCGGCGAGGCGCTCGGCCTCCTGGATCGCGGCGGCGTAGGTGTCGGCGGCGAGCAGGGCGGGCTCGGGGAGGTCGCCGGACTTGGAAACGGCGAGCGCCCAGCCGATCCGGCCGTCCGAGATCCTCGCCAGGTGCTGGGCGCGATCGGGGGAGACCCCGTGCTCGGCCGTAAGCCACGGAGCGATCGCCTCGGGGGCGACCGGCCCGAAGAAGACGGGCTGGCAGCGCGAGACCAGGGTCGGCAGCACGTGGTCGAGGCTGGTGGCGACGAGGATCAGGACGGTGCCTGGCTGGGGCTCCTCGATGGTCTTGAGCAGGGTGTTGGCGCCCTGCACGTTGAGCAGCTCGGTGGGGATGACGTAGACCTTGTGGCGGGCACGGTAGGCCTTCCAGCCCGCCTCCTCGACCAGCTTGCGGACGTCCTCGACCGCGAAGACCTTCTTGCCCTCGCTGGGCCGCACGAAGCGCACGTCGGGGTGGTTGGAGTTGGCGATGGAGCGGCACTCGACGCAGGCGCCGCAGGCGTCACCGGCCTGGGGCTCGGTGCAGTTGAGGGCCTGGGCGAAGGCCAGGGCCGTGGCCGTCTTGCCCACCTGGGGTGGGCCGACGAAGAGGTAGGCGTGCGAAGGCTGGGCGAGGGCCGCGCGCAGCATGCGCACGGCCCTCGCCTGACCGACGATCCGGCTTAGGCTTCCGTCTCTTCCCGGTAGAATTGGAGGCCTCCTCCTGGGGTGGCGAAGCAGATGACGCGGCGGTTGCCGTCCTTGCGGGCGAGGTCCAGGCGGCGGGTCGCGAGCTGGACCAGGGCCCGGGGGCTGGTGGTCTCGAGGGTCGAGCTGACGCCCGAGATGGGCTCGAGGATGGGCGAGGTCGTGACCATCTTGCGGGTGAAGCGCTTGAGGACCTCGACGGCCGCCTCGGCCGAGGTGGACGGGAAGTAGAAGAGCAGGTCGAAGTTGTCCCAGCGCACGCCCCAGTCCGTCTGGCGGATCACCTGGCGAACGGCCTGACCGACCTCGGCGAAGAGCGCGTTCTGGTCCTCGGGGGCCATGGTGCGCGCGAGGGCCGCGAAGTTGTCGAGGCTGACGATGGCGACGGCACCCGTCTCCTTGGAGCGCACGAGGCGCTCGCACTCTTCGCGGAAGCGCTCGTTGAAGTACTGGCGGTTCCACAGACCGGTCAGCTTGTCGGTGGAGGTGCGCTTGGAGACCTCGTCGCCCAGCTGGACGGCGAGGGCCGCGAGGCCGAGCGGCGGGGCGATGACGCCCGAGAGGTGACGCAGGAAGTCCTCGCGGGAGCGATCGCCCGCGATCAGGAGCTGGCCGAAGGTCTGGCGATTGGCCACGATGGCCTGGCGGTAGCCGGGCGGGATCATGGTGAACTCGGCGGGCTCGCGGGCGTAGTCCTCGACGTCGTGATCCGTGACGAAAGAGGAGAACACCGCCTGGGCGTTGGCCGTGAGTGGCACCAGCCCGTCGGGGCTCGGCAGCCAGACCGCCGCGTCGACGCCCGGGGCGTTTGCCGCGAGCACGTCGCGCAGCGTCGTCTTGAGGAAGTCCCAGTTGGTGGTGGGGGGAATCCGGGTCGCGACCGCGACGAGATTTTGAAGGTCTTCTTGCGACAGGGGGGCCAGTGTTTCCATATCCCTACTCCTCCAACTCGGCGGTCGTGTGCAAGGCGTTGATGTGATGCTACGGGACTGACCTGGTGGTGGTTGTGGACGGGTCACCAAATGATTAACAAAAGGATTCCCGGGTTGTGAGCATATTAACTTACTTTGCGCGCCGTTTCAAGCAAGCTCGAGGTCCCGCCGCCCGCTCTGGCACCCGCCCGCAACGGGTGTTAAACTGGTTCTACCTCCGCCCACTTGATCTCCACGAGGATTCACGCGCTTGTTGACCGCCGCACCCATTGGCCTCTACGATTCAGGGCTCGGCGGCCTGAGCGTCGCGCGCGAGGTCTTCAGGCAGCTGCCCCACGAGACGATCGCCTACATCGGGGACACGGCGCGCGTGCCCTACGGGGGGCGCTCGCCCGAGGAGCTCCTCGATTTCAACCGGGAGATCCTCGGGCTGCTCCTGGCGCAGGGGGTCAAGGCGGTGGTCGTCGCCTGCAACACCAGCTCGGCGATTGCCCTGCCGGTCCTGGACGCCGAGTGCCCGGTGCCCATCCTCGGCCTGATCGAAGCGGGAGCCCGCGCGGCCGCCTCCGGGGGCCGCCGGATCGGGATCATCGCCACCGAGGCGACCATCCGCAGCCGCGCCCACCTGCGCGCCATCGAGGCCCTGGAGCAGCCCTGCGAGGTTTTCCCGCTCGCCTGCCCCAACCTGGTGCCCATGATCGAGGCGGGCGTCTGGGAAGGCCCCGAGGCCGAGGCGACGGTCTTCGAGAGCCTCGCGCCCCTGCTCGACGCGAAGCTCGACACCTTGATCCTCGGCTGCACCCACTACCCCTTCGTGCGCGAGGTCATTCAGGGGATCCTGGGCGCCGGCGTCCGGCTGGTGGACCCGGCCGAGGAGGCCGTCCGCGCGCTGGGCGAGATTCTCGCGGCGAACGACCTGCTTTCGAGCGAGCGCCGCGGCCCCCACCGGATCATGGCCAGCGGCGATCCGGCCGACTTCGGCCACTCGGCAACGCGCCTGTTGGGCGACGTCATCGACCGGGTCGAGGGCATCCGGGTCAAGGAAGCCCTTCCGCTCGCCCGTTGACCTGACTCAGCGCACGCCGCGGATCCGGTTATTTTCCGAGTCCGCCACCAGCAGCCGCCCCTGGCCGGGATCCGCCAGGATCGCCCCGGGTCCGCAGAGCATCGCCGCCCTCGCTGCCCCCCCGTCGTTGCCGAATCCACCTTGCTCGGGGAGGCCCGCCACGGTCCGGATGACGCCCGCCGAATCGATCGCTCGGATGCAGTGATTGCCGCTGTCCGCAACGTAGAGGGTCGAGCCGTCATACGAGAGCTTGGCAGGCATGGCAAGCCGTCCCTGATAGGCAGGTCCTTCGTCGCCGCCGTACCCCGATCCGAATCCCCCGGCGACCGTCCAGATCGTGCCGTCCGCTTCGATCCGGCGGATGGCGTGGTTCTGCTGGTCCGAAAGGTACAGCCGCCCTTCGGCGTCGCAGGCGAGGCCCGCAGGGGTCCCGATCCCGGTCGCGGTGGCCAGGCCCCCTTCGCCGTAGTAGCCTGCGTCGCCGTTGCCGGCGATCGTGCTGACGCGCTGGTCGGGTCCGATCCTTCGGATCCGCCTGCCGTCGCTCTCGGCGACGAAGAGGGTGCCGCCTGGATCCAGGCAGAGCGCGACGGGTCGCGCGAGCTGGGCATCGACGGCCGGGCCTCCGTCGCCGCCCTGGCCCGGGTTCCCGTTGCCGATGACCGCCCTCAGCGTGCCGTCCGGATCCACGCGCCAGACCCGGTGAGAGTCGGCGCAGGCGACGTAGAGGCCGAGGCTGCCGACGGCCACGTCCGTCGTGCGGCCGAGCGATGCCTCGATTGCGGGCATGCCGTCGTGGGCGGGGCCATCGCTCGTGCCGTTGCCGGCGACGGTGGTGATGATGCCGCTCGGGCTGATCTTGCGCACGCGGTTGTTGTAGCTGTCGGCGACGTAGAGATTGCCCGAGGCGTCCTTGGCGAGCCCGTCGGGGTGAAACAGCCGGGCCTGCTTGGCTTGAATGCCGTCCCCGCCGAAGTCGGTCGTCTCGTTCCCGATGGCGACCCTGAGGGCGTCGGTCGAAGGTCCCCACTTCAGCGTGCGAATGCTCTCGACGGCGAAGACCCCCCCGTCGGGGGAGACCGCGACCTGTTCCGGACAGAAGTTCGAGAGCACCCCGGCCACGCCGCGTGCATCCAGATAGGCCATGCCGTTTTGGACCCTGCTCGATATCATCCCGGTCGAAAGATCGAGGGTCCGCAGGCGGTAGTTCTGCTGGCCGGAGAACCAGAAATCCGCGAAGTAGAGCACCCCGTTTGGCCCGAGCGCCAGTCCCAGTGGGGTCACCGGGGTGCTGCCTGCCGGCCCGTCGCAGCCGTTCGAGGCGATGCCGTTGCCGGCGACGGTGGTGATCACCCCGTTCGCGTCGATGCGACGGATCCGGTGGTTGGCGAAATCCGAGACGTAGATCGCTCCTTGAGGATCGACGGCTAGCGCCCGGGGATCGTACAGCGTCGCCTGGTCCGCGGGACCTCCGTCCCCCAGATATCCGCTGCCCGGGCCTGCGACGGTGGCGACGAGGCCGCTGGGGTCGATCTTGCGGATCCTCGCGTTGTCGATGAAGTAGACGTCTCCCAGGTGATCGACGGCCAGGCCCTTCAGGTAGGAGATTCCCGCAAGGGGGGCCGATCCACCGTCACCGGAAGTGGTCCCGCCGCCGTTGCCCGCGACATGGCTCAGCCCTTCGCCAGGGGCGTATCGATAGATACGGCTCATCGTGCCGATGTAGAGTCGACCCTGTTCATCGCAGGCGAGGCGGCGCAGGATGCCATTGTCCAGCTCCGCGGCGCTGACCAGCATGGTCGCTACCCCATCGGGCGTCACCATGACCACCCCGTGGACCGTGGCGAGGTACTGAGCGCCCGATGGGGAGATGGCGATGTCGCTCCCCATGAGGGGCCAGTTATTGGCCTGCACGGCACCCACGAGCCGGTTGGTGCCCGCGATCGTCTCGATGAGGGCGTTCGCGAAGGGAGGCCCTTGGCCGGCGAGGGTGAAGCTCAGGTCGCTCGCGGCATGCGTGCCATTGACGATGACCTCGATCGGCCCGCTCATGGCTCCCGGTGGGACGGTGACGGCGAGGCCGCCGGGCTGGGGGGTCGCGTTGAGCCCCGGGATCCCCCCGAAGTTCACCTGGTTTTGGGCGGGGACCGTGTGAAAGCCGGTGCCGACGAGGGTGACGGTCTCGCCGGGGGCGCCACTCGCGGGGCTGAAGCCCGTGAGGCGAAGGGTGGGGTAGAAGGTGTCCTCGCTCTCGGCGCTGCTGCCCAGGACCGAGACTGTGAGGGGCCCGGCGAGCGCGTCGGTCGGAACGGTGACGACGAGGTGGGTCGGAGTCACCTCGGTGACGGTGCCGGGCGATCCGCCGAACCAGACCTCGTTGTGCGACAGGGTGGAGGGATCGAAGCCCGTGCCGCTCACCGTCAAGCTGGTGCCCGCATCCCCTTCCAGGCGCGAGAGCCCCTGGATCCTGACGGGCACCGTGAACAGGGGGCCGAGCGCTATCACGCTGCCGATCTGGAGGGTGGTCTGGCCCGAGGTGGCCCCGGCGGGGACGGTGACCTCCGCGGCGACGGCGCTCAGGCTGCTCGCGGTCTGGGGGGTGCCGTTGAAGCGCGCGACAGCAGTGTCCCCGGGGATGAACCCCTGCCCCGTGAAGCTCACCTGGGTGCCGGGATCGGCGCTCGGGGGAACGATGGCGGAGACGATCATGGGCATGCTGGCTCCGGTGCGCTCCCACGATCCGGTCGCGGTGTTGAAGCCCACGCTCGCGAGCGGATCCCGGCGCTCGGCGAGGCACGCCGCGACGATGCCCTTCACGCTCTCGAAGTCCGCGCCCGAGAGGCCCTCGACCGGAGCATAGGCGCTCCCCGATAGGCTTCCGAGCAACGCATCGAGTGAGAGGGTGCGCCCGGCATCTCGAAGCAGCGCCGCCCCGATGGCGAGCGCAGTCGAGGCGGGGCTCAGCCGGATCCCGCCGTTCGGCAAGTTGCTGCTGAGCGTGACCCAGCCGCCGCTTCGATACTTCGCGATCGTCCGGATCCGAACGGCGGGATTCCCTGGCAAGTTGCCGCCGATGCCCTTCACCGCCTCCAGGTAATAGACCGCCGTCGGGTCGGGCCTGAAGCCGCGGGGCATCGCGAGCGCGAAGTTGCCGAGCGTGTCGGTCAGGCCCGTGACGGCCGTCTGGTTGCTGCCGGTGTTGATCAGCGAGACGGTCGCCCCCACGGCCACCTCCTCGAGCGCTCCCTGCGCGCTGCGCGTCGCGAAGCTCACGCTGCCGTGAAGCCCCGGAGCCGGGCCCCCAACGTGTCCGAGCAGGTCAGGGGTGCCGCCGGGGGCGCTTCTGTTGCCGGTGCGGGGGAAGAGGAGGCCGGGCGGAAGGCACCCGGAAAGGAGCAAGCAGCAGGCAAGCAAGAGGGCGATGCGTCGCATGGCGGCAGTCCTCCTTCGTGTATCTATCAGTTAACGATATATCATTTTGAAATCAATAAGCTCCTTCTACCCTCTTCGATCCGAAAGATCACCCACGCCAAACGGCCCCCCTCGCAGGAGGGGGGCCGTGGCGCGAAAAAGGACCTACGCGTTGACCGGGATCTGCTGGGCGACGAGTGCGCTGACCTGGGCGATCGCCTCGTTCAGCTTGCCGGGCTCGCCGCCGCCGCCCTGGGCGATCTGGGGCTTGCCGCCCCCCTTGCCGCCCACCAGGCCCATCAGGGAGCCGATGAGCTTGCCGGCATGGGCGCCTTCCTTGACCAGGTCGTCCGAGGCCGCCGCCACCATGGCGAGCTTGCCGTCCTCGACCGAGCCCAGGACCACCACCCCCGACTTGAGCTTGTCGCGCAGGTGCTCGACCGCGCCCTTGATCGCGTCGGGGGCCATGTTGGGCACCACCGCGGCGATCAGGCGGTAGGATCCCACGGCGATCGCGCCTTCCAGGAGCGATTCGGTCTGGGCGATCGCAAGGCGGCTCTTGAGGGCCCTGACCTCGGCCTCGGTGGCCTTGACCCTGTCCTGGAGCTTCTCGATGCGCTCGGGCAGATCCTCGGCCGAGGCCTTGAGCAGGGTGCCGGCCGCGGCGATCGCCTCGGCCTGGCTCCGGAAGTAGGCGAGGGCTGCGGTGCCCGCCACCGCGGTGACGCGGCGGATACCCGCGGCGATCCCCTCCTCGCGCACGACCTTGAAGGTGCCGATGGTGCCGGTGGCGCGCACGTGGGTGCCGCCGCACAGCTCCTTGCTGAAGCCGGGCACGTCGATGACGCGGACCGTCTCGCCGTACTTCTCGCCGAACAGCGCCATGGCCCCGGATGCCTGGGCGTCGGCGAGGCTCATCTCGATGTGGGCGACCGTGCGGTTGGCGAAGACCTCGGCGTTGACGAGATCCTCGACCTTCGCGATCTCCTCGGGGGTCATGGCCCGGGCGAAGGTGAAGTCGAAGCGAAGCTCCTCGGGGCCGACAAGCGAGCCCGCCTGGTTGACCTGGGGGCCGAGCACCTGCTTGAGGGCCGCGTGCAGGAGGTGGGTCGCGGTGTGGTGCCGCATGGTCGCCTCGCGCAGGGCGAGATCCACCTTGGCCTCGACGCGATCGCCGACCGACGGCGCCTCGCTGCCCGCCTCGAGCAGGTGAACGATGGTCGGGCCCATCTTCTGGGTGTCGACGACCCGGGTCGTGCCGAGCACGCCCTGGTCGCCCACCTGGCCGCCCGATTCGGCGTAGAAGGGGGTATGGTCGAGCACCACCCCGGTGCGGCCGCTCTTGTCGGTGAAGACCTCGCGGACCTCGGCCGACTCCTGGGTGGAGGCGTAGCCCTTGAAGGGGGTGGCCTCCTTGGTCTTGAGATCCACGGCCGAGAAGGTCACGCCCGCCTCCTCGCGCGCCTTGCGGGCCCGCTCGCGCTGCAGCTCCATGGCCGCGTGGAAGCCGGTCTCGTCGACCGAGAAGCCCTTCTCGGCGGCGAGCTCGACGGTCAGCTCGAACGGGAAGCCGTAGGTGTCGTACAGCTCGAAGGCGGTCTCGCCGGGGATGACCTTGTTGTCGGCCCCGAAGGTGTCGAAGGCGTTGGCCAAGAGCTGCGAGCCGCGGTCGATGGTCTGGCTGAAGCGGGTCTCCTCGGCCGAGAGGCTTTGGAGGATGAACTCCTTCTGGGCGCTCAGCTCGGGGTAGTAGGCGTAGTGCGAGATGATCAGCTCGCCGAGCTCCGCGAGGAAGGGGCGCTGCATGCCGAGCAGCTTGGCGTGGCGGATGGCCCGGCGCATGATGCGGCGCAGGACGTAGCCGCGGCCCTCGTTGGAGGGGACGACCCCGTCGCCGATCAGGAAGACCGCGCCGCGGATGTGGTCGGCGATGACCTTGAGCGAGACGTCCTTCTCCTTGTCGGCGCCGTAGGTGACGCCTGCGAGCTCGGCCGCCTTGAGGATGATGGGCTTGACCAGGTCGGTGTCGTAGTTGGTCGGCACCCCCTGGATCACCGAGGCGATGCGCTCGAGGCCCATGCCGGTGTCGATGTTCTGGGCGGGCAGGGGAGTCAGGGTGCCGGTTTCGTCGCGGTTGTACTGCATGAAGACCAGGTTCCAGATCTCGAGGTAGCGGTCGTCGTCCTCGCCGAGGATGGCATCCGGGTTGCCGTTGCCGGCGCTCACGCCCTGGTCGAAGTAGATCTCCGAGCACGGGCCGCAGGGGCCGGTGGGGCCCGCCGCCCAGAAGTTGTCCTCCTCGCCCATGCGCACGATGCGATCGGCGGGCACGCCGATCGTGTCGCGCCAGATGGCGAGCGCCTCGTCGTCGGTCTCGAACACCGAGACCCAGAGCCGGTCCTTGGGGAGCGCGAGGTCGACGGTGAGGAACTCCCAGGCGTAGGCGATCGCCTCGGCCTTGAAGTAGTCGCCGAACGAGAAGTTGCCGAGCATCTGGAAGAAGGTGTGGTGCCGTGCGGTGCGCCCCACGTTGTCCAGGTCGGTGGTGCGGAAGCACTTCTGCACCGTCACCGCCTTGGGCGGGTTGGGGGCGGCCTCGACGCCCATGAAGATGGGCTTGAACTGCAGCATGCCTGCCGTGGTCAGCAGGACGGTCGGGTCGTTCTTGGGCACCAGCGAGGAGCTGGGCAGGTGCGCGTGGCCCTTGCGCTTGAAGAATTCGATGTACTTGGCCCGGATCTCGTGACCGCTGAGTGACAAGGCGATGTCCCTTTCTCGAAACGTGGGCTGGAGACTTTTCCTACGATTCTAGCACGACGAAGCCGCCCCGAGCGTGGCCCGGGGCGGCTTCAAGAGGAACGGGGCGAGAGCATCCAACAAAACCAGGCATTTGTCGCCCCGGGCCGCAGGGGGCGGCTTGAAGGATATTTTTGTTAGACGCTCTAGTCTTCCTTCTCGCGGTAGAGCTGGATGATGTTGGTCGGGCGCTTGCGCCTGGAAGCGATGAGATCGGGCGCGTTCCTGAGGACCTGGCGGCCCCTGAGGCGCAGGTCCTCCATCGAGGGGAACTGCTCGCTGATCTCGCCGGCCATCCGCTTGAGCTTCTTGCGGGTGTCCTCGCCCGACTTTGGCGCGAGCAAGAGGCCCGCGGCGGTGCCGAGGGCGGTCCCGATCAGGGCGGTGGCGTAGAACGTGAGGTTGCGCTTCGCGCTCATGGGAGTCTCCTGGGCTGTCTAAGCCTGTTCGGGGGAGGGGCCGTCGTTCTCGATCAACTCTTCGCGCTTGTAGGCAGCGGCCTTGCGCCCGGCCTCGACCGCCTCGCTGAGGAGGGTGAGCTTCTCCTCGATGGTGGTGCGGGTGGTGTTTAGAAGGCTCTCGGTGTTGCCCACGACGTTCTCGGCGAGCTCGTTGGCCCGAAGCGAGAGATCACCCAGGTTCTCGGCCACCTGCTCGCGGGTGCGGCTGCCGGACTGGGGAGCGAAAAGCATGCCGAGCATGAAGCCCCCGACGGCGCCAATCACCAGGCTACCAAGCACCTCGAGCCCCGAAGCGGATCGACGTTCCATTTGGACCCTCCTACACACGACGTCGGCAAGCTTTGCCGAATCTCCCAACCTGCATTATAGGCGGCGCCGTCTGTGCCTGTAAAGCCGATGAGGCCTCGGATCTCGGCGCTCGGGCCGGTAGAGCGCCCCGAGGTCGGAAGGCCGCCCCGAACTCGGGGCGGCCTTCCGTTGGACCGATTATTTGACGACCTTGCGCCGGCCTGCCCTCGAGGTCGATCCGCCCTTGCGGCCGATGCTCGAGTAGAACTCGACGCCTCGCTCTTTCTTGACGGCCTCGCCGCCCTTGCGGCCGATGCTCGAGAAGAACTCGGGGCCGTACTTGGCCTTGGTGGCCTGTCCGCCCTTCTTGCCGATCTGCTGGAAGAATTCGCGACCGCGCTCTTCCTTGACGGTCTGACCGCCGCGGCGTCCCGCTTCGACCATGCGGGGATCGCCCTTGGCCGGTCCTGGCTTGTTTCCAACCATGGTTGACACGCTCCTTTCCGATGCCGAGGGTAAGCGCGGTTGGCCGCGCGACGGCGATGCTGGAGTCGTTCAACAAGGCTGGTTGCGGAAATGCCGGAGCTGTGCGGGGTTGTAGCCAATGCACCCAGGCTTATGAAGTTTTATGAAGGGAGCTTAGCATACCCCATGCCCCCTGGCAATATCCATCGGCCCTTTCCTCGTGAAATCCGCGCAACTTTGTCGGTATCGAGCAGGCGCATGGCCTGGGGCTTAGAGGAAGTAACCAAAGGCCCCTCATCATCGCGTTAGGTCCGCACCGAACCAAAAGGGGGCGCGCCCGACCGGGCGCGCCCCCTCGTGCCGAAGCCGCGCGAGCTAGTGCAGGTGCAGGACCGACATGAGGAACCAGTAGAAGATGTAGGCGAGGGTGGCGGTGATGGGGATGGTCACGATCCAGGCCGTGACCATGTTTCCGGCCACCCCCCAGCGCACCGCGCTGAACCGGCGCGTGGCCCCCACGCCCATGATCGAGCCCGCCGCCACGTGGGTGGTGCTGACGGGCAGGCCGAAGTGCGAGGCGAGGGTGATGACGAAGGCCGAGGTCATGTCGGCACCGAAGCCCTGGATGGGCGTCAGCTTCACGATCTTGGTGCCCATGGTCTTGATGATCTTGGTGCCGCCCGAGGCGGTGCCGATCCCCATGGCGGTGGCGCAGGCCACCATGACCCAGGTGGGCACGGTGAACTCCTTGAGCAAGCCGGCCGAGATCATGGCCATGGTGATGATGCCCATGGCCTTCTGGGCGTCGTTGGAGCCGTGACTGAAGCTGATGAACGCCGCGGCGAAGATCTGCCCCACCCGGAAGGTGTCGCGGACCTGGTGCGGCAGGAACCGCCGGAAGATCCAGTACAGCCCGACCAGCAGCGCGAAGGCGATGCCGAAGCCCATGACCGGCGAGATGACCAGGCTCTGGACGATGTTGGAGAAGCTCTTGGGCCCGAGCCAGTGGATGGATCCGAAGCCGTGGCCCGCGATGCCGGCGCCCACGATGCCGCCGATCAGCGCGTGGGACGAGCTGGAGGGAAGGCCCCAGTACCAGGTCACCAGGTTCCAGAAGATGGCGGCCAACAGGGCGGCCACCACCAGGGGCTGGGTCACGTAGACCGGATCGATGATGCCCTTGCCGATGGTCTTGGCGACCGCCGTGCCGATGGTGACGGCCCCCAGGAAGTTGAGGATCGCCGCCATGAGGATGGCGCGGCGCGGGCTGAGCACGCCGGTGGAGACTGACGCCGCGATGGCGTTGGCGGTGTCGTGGAAGCCGTTGATGAAGTCGAAGGCGAGCGCGAGGAAGATGACCAGGACCAGGAGCGCGATCGTGACCTCAGGCATTTTTGATCACGACTCCGTGCAGGCGGTCCGCCACGTCCTCGGTGAAGTCGATGGCTTCTTCCAGGACGTCGTAGAGCTCCTTCCACTTGATCACGTCCAGGACCGCGGCCGGGGTATCGCCCGGCTGATCGAAGAGGCGCTCGAGGGCCGCGCGCGAGAGCTGATCGCCCTCGTTCTCGAGGCGGTTGATCTCGATGGTGTGGTCGAGGATCTCCTTGATCCGCTTGGGGGTGCGCAAGAGGCCCATGGCGGAGTGGATCTCCTCGCAGCAGCGCACCAGGATGCGAACCAGCGAGATGGT
This sequence comes from Pantanalinema sp., assembly GCA_036704125.1. Lineage (NCBI taxonomy): Bacteria > Bacillati > Cyanobacteriota > Cyanophyceae > Leptolyngbyales > Leptolyngbyaceae > Pantanalinema > Pantanalinema sp. The sequence continues at coordinate 86,585 of DATNQI010000096.1, forward strand.
CATGCCCGTGGGCTTCTCGATCTTGTAGAGCAGGAAGCGATCGGCGATCAGCTCGATCGAGTCGACGATGTCGTCGAGGGCGAACGCCAGCGAGTGGATGTCCTCGCGGTCGATGGGGGTGATGAAGGTCCGGTTGAGCTTGTCCATGATCTGATGGGTGATCCGGTCACCCGCATGTTCGCTGTCGCGGATCTTCTGGAAGCGTTCGGGGAGGTTGCGGTAGTCCTCCACCATGTCGCGCAGCAGGCGCGCGGTGTCGATGACGTTCTTGGCCGAGGCCTCGAGGAGGTCGAAGAAGCTCTCCTCGCGAGGGATGAGGCTAAACATTGGACCTGTGTGGCTCCTTATGGTGAGGGGATCGGGGCGAGCTGCAGCGCCTGCAGCAGCGCCTGCGCCTTGTTCAGCGTTTCCTGGTACTCGTTCTCCGGGATCGAATCGGCGACGATGCCGGCCCCCGCCTGAACGTGAACCCGGCCGTCTCGCACCACCATGGTGCGGATCGTGATGCCGGTGTTGATCGAGCCGTCGTACCCGAGTACGCCGACGGCCCCCGCGTAGGGGCCGCGCTTGAACGGTTCGAGTTCGTTGATGAGTTGCATGGCCCGGATCTTGGGGGCCCCCGAGACGGTGCCCGCCGGGAAGCAGGCAGCGAGCAGGTCGAGGCCGTCGAGGCCGTCAGCAAGCTCGCCCGTCACGGTCGAGGTCATGTGCAGCACGTGACTGAAGCGCTCGAGCGTCATCAGGTCGGTCACCTCGACCGAGCCCGGCTTGCAGACGCGTCCCAGGTCGTTGCGGCCGAGATCGACCAGCATGACGTGCTCGGATCGCTCCTTGGGGTCGGCCTTGAGGTCCTCGCCGAGGGCCTCGTCGCTCGCCCCCCCCCGACGTCGCGTCCCCGCGATGGGCCGGACGGTGGCGGTGCGGCCGTCCAGCCGTACCATGACCTCGGGGCTCGAGCCGACGAGCTGGAAGTCGCCCCAGTCGACGAAAAACATGTACGGGCTGGGGTTGACGGTCCTCAGGGTGCGGTAGAGGTCGAAGGGCTCGCCCGGAAAAGGTGCGCTCAGGCGCTGAGAACCCACCAGCTGGAAGACGTCGCCGGCCAGGATGTGCTCCTTGGCGCGCTCGACCATCGCGCAGAACGCGTCGCGCGTCATAGTCGAGGTGAAGGCGAGGGGCTCGGCACGATGGTCGAGCGAGAGGGGCTCGGCCGAGAGCGGCGCGCGCAGGCGCTCGATCCACGCGTGGATCCGCTCGCAGCCTTCGTGGTAAGCGGTCTCGGGCGCGTCGCCGGGCCGGACGTGCGTCATGATCCGGATGGTCCGTCTGGCATGGTCGAAGGCCAGGAGGGTCCGGGTGAGCATGAAGGCGGCCTCGGGCAGACCCAGGTCATCCGGCGGTGCTTCGCCGACGGCAGGCTCCAGGTGGCGCACGGTCTCGAAACCCCAGAATCCGACGGCCCCGCCCGCGAAGGGGGGGAGGTCCGGAGCAGCGGCCAGCCGAGAGGAGCGCATGAGGAGCTTGAGGGCATGGTACGGGTCGGTCTCGGGGCCGAAGCGCAGGACCTCCTCCGGATCGCACCCGAGGTAGGAGTAGCGGCCGAGGCGATCGCCCTGCTCGACGCTCTCCAGCAGGAACGCCGGGGTCCGCGTGCTCGCCACCTTCAGGTAGGCCGAGACGGGGGTCTCCAAGTCGGCGCTGATCTCGGCGTAGAGCACGTGACGCTCGGCCTGGCGGGCCGTCGTCTTGAAGTGGTCGAGAGGGGGGAAGACCTTCATGGCGGGTCGAACATGCCTCGCTTTCTCGGGCGCTCTTGTAGTTTAGCACCCCGCTTCAGCCTAGCAAGCGGTTTTTCGCCATTTTTGGCTTCACAATCCTTAGTATTGGAGGCCCGGCATCCTCGCTTCCGGTACAATTCCAGATATGCATGCCGCCCCGCTTCTCGCGATCGTCCTGAACCCCGTCTCCGGCCCCACGCGCACCCGCGGGGCCGAATGGGAGTGGCTGGAGGGGCTGGCAAGAGAGAGCGGCTGGGAGCCCCGCCTGTTCATGAGTGAGGGCGAGGGCCACATCGAGGCCCTCGTGCGCGAGGCGATCGCCCTGGGGGCGCGCCGCGTCGTGGTGGCGGGCGGCGACGGCTCGATCAACGAGGCCCTCCAGGGCCTGGCCAACACCGACGTCGAGCTCGGGATCATCCCGGCCGGCACCAGCAACATCCTCGCCAACGAGCTCTCGCTGCCCGCGGACTTTCAGGCGGCCGCCCGGGTCGCCTTCCACGGCGCCGCGCTGGCCATCGACGTGGGGCGCGCAAATGGGCGCTACTTCGCCTTGATGGTGGGCATCGGCTACGACGCGGTGACCGTCATCTCCATGTGGCCCCAGCTCAAGCGCCTGGCGGGTCAGATGGCCTACACCCTCGCGGGGATCCAGGCTTTCGTCAGCCACCGCGCCACCCGGATGACCATCCGGATCGACGGGGGCAAGCGCCTGCGCCGCCTGGTCTACATGCTGGTGGTGGCCAATACCCGCCTGTACGGGCGATCCAACGCCTCGGTCGCCGAGCATGCGGATGTGCGCGACGGCTACTTCGACCTCTGCGTGTTCCGCACCCGGTCCTGGTACCACGTGATCTTCGGCCTCATCCGGGTGCTCTTGCGGGTACCCACCCGCTTCTCCCGCATCGAGACGCACCCCTGCCGCCAGATCGAGATCCGCTCGGCGCGGCCCGTGCCCTACCAGCTCGACGGAGACCTGCGCGGCGTCTTGCCCTTGACGGTCGAGATGTGCCCTCGGGCCCTCAAGGTCGTCATGGCGGATTCTTGAATCGTTTCAAACCTTAGCGGCGGCTTACCCTCGCTCGGTGTTATCATGGGAGCCGTCCGTCCCATGCCGTCATTCGCTTCGAGAGGGTCCCCCATGCAGGTCGAATCCAAGCCCAAGGTCATCGTGATCGCGGGGAACATCGGCTGCGGCAAGTCCTCGCTGTCCAAGTGGCTCGCCGACAAGCTCAACTACGTGCCGTGGTACGAGTCGGTCGACGACAACCCCTACCTCGACGACTTCTACGGCGACATGCGGCAGTGGAGCTTCCACCTGCAGGTCTACTTCCTCTCGACCCGCATCGAGACTTACCGCCGCGTGGTCACCAGCGGCCGGCCGGCGATCCTGGATCGCTCGATCTTCGAGGATGCCGCGATCTTCGCGAAGAACGCCTTCCAGACGGGCCTGATGAACGACCGGGACTTCAACACCTACCTGCGGATCTACGACGGCATCATCCCGTCGTGCCCCCCGCCCGACCTGCTGATCTACCTCCAGGCCTCGGTGCCGACGCTGCTGCGCCGGATCGCCAAGCGTGGCCGGGACTACGAGGCCAGCATCCCGAGGGAGTACCTGGAGCAGCTCAACGTGCTGTACGAGGACTGGATTCAGGCGTTCGACCTCTGCCCCAAGCTGATCCTGCCCGCCGACGACCTGGACTTCGTGAACTCCTACCACGACTTCGGCTACATCCTCGACATGATCGAGGCCATGCGGGTCGCGCCCGAGCAGCCCCTGCTGCCGGGGCTCGGCCTGCGTGGTGCGGTCCCGGTCTAAACGGAACACGGGTTCAAGCAGAAGGGACGGCGGCTTACCGCCGTCCCTTCTGCTTGAACCCGTCGACAGCGAAGCGCGCCAGGCAATTGCCTGGCGCGCTTCGAGAGTGATTGGCCGGTTAGGGGGCGTAGCTCATGACGATGGCGATGATCGTCGAGAGCGCGACGGTCCCGAGCACGACGAGCCAGATGTCGCGGTTGACGTTGGGCTCGGGGCTGAAGGGCGTGTCGGGCCGGGTCATTAAGCCTTGACCTTGGGAGCCCGGGGGCGGCGGTAGCGAGTGTCGGTCATCCCGTGGAGCTCGCCGGCACCGAAGAGGGCGTAGTCGGGGCGATAGGCCTCCGAGGAAACGGCCGCGTTGGGGTTGCTGGCCTGCCACATGGCGATAGCCTTGTTGACGGTGAGGCCGGTGGGCAGCGTAGCGGTAGTTTCCATCTGTAGATCCTCCAGTCAAGGGGAGCGACGACGACTAAACCAAGGCCCAGAGAATGACTCTGTTAAATCCATATTAGCACGATTTTGGGATTCGTACAGGGGGTCGTTAACTCTTTTTTTGAGCGCCTGGCGCTGCGGCACCTCAGATGATCCCGTACTGCTGGCAAAGGATGACCGCCTGGGTCCGGTTGGAGACCTTGAGCTTCTCGTAGATTCGCGTCAGGTGGTTCTTCACCGTCTTCTCGCTCAGGACGAGGCGCTCGGCGATCTCGCGGTTGTCGATGCCTTGGGCGAGCAGGGCGATGATCTCGACCTCGCGACAGCTCAGGGGCTCGACGTGCGAGGGCACCGACAGCGGCCCGGTCTGGCGCGGGTGAGCCCTGGAACGCTTGTGGGCGAAGGCCCTGTCGATGGCTTCGTTCAGGTTGCCAAGGTCACGCAGGGGCTTCTGGAGGAAGTCGAAAGCCCGGCCTTCGCGCAGGGCCTCGATGGCGTCCTGCATGGTGCCGCGTCCCGTCAGGAAGATGACCTCGAGGGTCGGATCGTGGGACTTGAGAAGCCCCAGCAACTCGAGGCCGTTGACCCCCGGCAATTGAAGATCGGTCACCGCCACGTCGACGCGCACGCGGCGAATCAGATCCAGCGCGCGCCCGGCGTCGGGGGCTATCTCGGTGCGGTAGCCGCTGTACCGGAGCCACTCGGCGAGGGTTTCGAGCAACTCTTCCTGATCGTCGATCAGCAGGATGCAGGGCATGGTTTCGGGCATTGGGGAACGCAACTGCTCGCTTCCGTGCAAAACACGCATTGAAGGGGCGAAACAAATGTTAATGAGTCGGTCGATGGCATTAAAAGGAGCAATATTGGGAAATATAAACCGGATCATACCACTTGCGATCCCTTATGGCGCGAACGGGGCTGTATTCTTGAGTAAGTCTTCGATGAGGTTGTGTTCATATCCGCAGTCGATAGTATTGGTCGCTTGCCAGTCGGGAATTCGCCGCTGATGGCCGTTGCCTTCGAAGCCAGCCAGGATGAGCGTCCAGGGGTGAGCTGTGGCCTGCCCCCGCAGGAGCAGCGGCAGAACCTCGCGCGCGTCGCGCGCACCGTGTCGCGCCTTCTTGGGGGGGGCTGGGCCTACTTCTGCGTCGGGGATCCCGCGTCCCCTTGCGTCATCGCGGGCGACGGCGCGGGCGAGGCGAGTCTCGCTGCGCTCTTCGACTTCTTGACCATCGCTGCGCAGCAGGATGCGCCGCTGCTGGTGCCAGATGCCGTGGCCGACCCCCGGTTCCAGCGTTCCGAGGCGGTCGCGGCGCTCGGTGTGCGCATGGTCGTGGCTTATCCCCTTCTCGACGACGACGGTGGCCGGATCGGCTTTCTGTGCGCCCTGGCTCAAGAACCTCGATCGTTCTCGAACGGCGATCGCGAGGCCCTGGACGACCTGGTGGGCCTTGCGATCCTGGCCTTGCGCAAGTGGCGCAAAGAAAGGCTCCTCGCTCGCGCCGAGCAGGCGCTGAGGTCCTTCCAGCAGGGCCTGGCCTCCGACCAGAAGGGCGATCACCTCGGGATGCAGGCAGCGTTCATGGCCCAGACTCTCGCGCTGGACGGGGTGGTGATCGCGGAGTTCGCCGACAAGGGGCGCACGCGCATGAGGACGGTCTCGCGCTACTGGCGCGGCGCGTTCCTGCCCGAGCTGGAGTTCGCGGTGGCGGGCACCCCGGTCGAGACCTTCTGCTCAAAGGGTCAGCGCACCTGGCGCCAGGGGCTGCCCTCGCTCTTCCCCGGGGCCCGGCCCCTCCTGGACGGGGTGGAGGGGTGTATTCTCATCCCGCTGCGGGACGCGAGCGCGGAGGTGTACGGGGTCATGATGGTCTTTGGGGCGTCCCCGTTCGAGGACACCCCGCTGATAGAAGCTCTGCTGCCGGTGGTCGCCGCCGGAGTCGAGGCGCGCTACAAGGCCCGGCGCGCCGAGCACGAGCTTCGAATGCGCGAGGCCGAGATCCGGGCCATGTACGACCACACCACGGACCTGATCTTCATCCTGGACCGCGATTTTCGCTACATCAACGTCAATCCTGCCTACGCCGCGGCGCTTGGCCAGCCGATCGAGGCGATTCTGGGGCAACGCTCGGGGTACTCCCTGCCGCCGCATGCCATGGATCGCGCCATCGAAACCAATGCGTGGATCCTGGAGACAGGGCAGCCGGTGGTGTATGACATCGTGATGGAATGCGCGCTGGGCATGCGGAGTTTCTCGGTCCTCAAGTTCCCGTACCGGGACCAGGAGGGCGCGATCGCCGGGGTGAGCGGCATCGCCCGGGACATCAGCGACCGCAAGGCGCTGGAGCGTCAGAAGAGCGCGTTCGTGACGGCCCTGAGTCACGAGATTCGAACGCCGCTCTTCGCCATCCAGAACGCGCTTCACCTGCTCTCGGCGGGGTGCTGCGAGCCGGGCTCGCAGAAGGGCCGGCGCATGCTGAGCATCGCCGAGCGCAACGCCGAGCGCCTCGTGCGCCTGGCGCACGACGTGCTCCTGCTGGAAGGCCTGGAGGCGGGCGCGATTCCCTTCGTGGCCGAGGAGTGCGACGCCGTGGCCCTCATGGAAGAAGCCGCCGCCTACCTCGAGGGGCTCGCCGAGCAAGCAGGGCTCTCCTTCTCGATCACGGCGCCCCCGTTGCGCTTCGAGGCCTCTGCCGAGCGGATCATGCAGGTGCTCGTCAACCTGCTGAGCAATGCCATCAAGTTCTCGCCGGCAGGCGCGCAGGTGAGCCTGGAGGCCACCGAGGACGGCGAGGAGATCCGCTTCGCCGTCCGGGATCGAGGGCGCGGCATTCCCGGCGAGGACCTCTACCGCGTGTTCGATCCCTTCCACCAGGTCCAGACCGACGATGGCGGGCATGGGGGGATCGGGATGGGGCTGCCCATCAGCCGCGAGATCGTGCTGGCCCACGGCGGGCGGATCTGGGTCGAGAGCGAGCTGGGCAGGGGCAGCGCCTTCTACGTGGCCCTGCCGTTCAGGACGCGCTTGCGGCTCAAGGAGACCCGGCCGCGCTGACGGTCCACCTCGAGCACCTCGACCTCGACCACGTCACCGACGCCGACGACCTCGAGGGGGTTGCGCACGAAGCGATCCGAGAGTTCCGAGACGTGCACCAGCCCGTCGTTCTTGACGCCGATGTCCACGAAGGCCCCGAAGTCCACCACGTTGCGCACCGTGCCCATCAGGCGCATGCCGGGCTGGAGGTCCTCCACCTTCAGCACGTCCTGGCGCAGGTGAGGCGGGGCAAGGTCCTCGCGCGGGTCGCGGCCGGGCTTCTCGAGATTGGCCAGGATGTCGCGCAGGGTGGGCTCGCCGACTCCCAGCGCGCTGGCCAGGCGCGGGGCGTCGGCCCGCACCCCCTGGATCAGGGGGGCCAGCGCCTTGTCGCTGGCCGAGAGGCCGAGCCGCTCGAGCAGCTGCCGGGTCGCCGCGTAGGACTCGGGGTGGATGGCGGTGTTGTCGAGGGGCTCGGCCCCGCCCGGGATCCTCAGGAAGCCCGCGCACTGCTCGAAGGTGCGATCGCCGAGGCCCTTGACCTTCTTGAGGTCCGCCCGGCGGCGAAAAGCGCCGGTGGTCTGCCGCTGCTTGACGATGGCGGCGGCGACCTTCTTGTTGAGGCCCGCCACGTGGGTCAAGAGGGCCGCCGAGGCGGTGTTGAGGTCGACGCCGACGTGGTTGACCGCGTCCTCGACCACCCCTGAAAGCGCGGAGCCGAGCGCCTTCTGGTCCAGGTCGTGCTGGTAGAGCCCCACCCCGATGGCCTGAGGGTCGATCTTGACCAGCTCGGCGAGCGGGTCCTGCAGGCGCCTGGCGATGGAGATGGTGCCGCGCTGGGTCGCGTCCAGCTCGGGGAACTCCTCGCGGGCCACCTCGGAGGCGGAATAGACGCTCGCGCCCGCCTCCGAGACCAGCAGGTAGCGCGCGTCGGTGCCCCTGATGGCCTCGGCCACCACCTGCTCGGTCTCCCGGCTGGCGGTGCCGTTGCCGATGGCCACGACGTTCACGCCGTGCCTCGACACCAGGGTGCGAAGGGTGGCGATCGCCTCTTGCCGCTGGCGCTGGGGCTCGTGGGGATAGATGGCGAAGCCCGGCATGAGCGGGGTGCCCGTGGGGTCCACGACCACCACCTTGCAGCCGGTGCGGTAGCCCGGGTCGATCCCGAGCACCACCCGGCCGCGCAGGGGCGGCTGGAGCAGGAGGGATTTGAGGTTGGCCGCGAACACGGTGATGGCGTGGGCCTGGGCCTTCTCGGTGAGCGCGGCGCGCAGGTCGCGCTCCAGGGCCGGAGCGAGCAGGCGCTTGTAGCCGTCCGCCAGGGCGGCCTCGACCTCGGCGCGCCATGCCTCGGCTCGCACGCCGAAGTGCTCGTGCAGAAAGCCCAGGATCCGCGCGTCGGGCAGCTCTACGTTGACCTTGAGGACGCCTTCGGCCTCGCCGCGATCGCATGCGAGCACGCGGTGCGGCTGTAATCGCGGCAGACTCTCGCTGAAGGCGTAGTACTGGGAGTACTTGCCTTGAGGGTCCTCGGCCTTGGGGGCCTTCTTGGCCGTGAGCAGGGCGTCCGCGAGCGCCACGCGCCGGGCGCGGCCCCGGATGTCCGCGTCCTCGGCGGCCTCCTCCGCGAGGATGTCCCGCGCGCCCGAGAGGGCGTCCTCGGGGCTTGCGACGTCCTTGTCGGGCGAAACGAAGCGGCGAGCCGCCGAGAGGGGCGGCTCGGCCCCGGGGCGCTTCATGAGGTCGGCAAGAGGGCCAAGGCCCCGCTCGCGCGCCATCATGGCCCGGGTCCTGCGCTTGGGGCGATAGGGCAGGTACAGGTCCTCGAGGGCCGTGAGCTTGTCGGCCGCCTCGACCTTGCTTCGCAGCGCGTCGCTCAGCACCCCCTGCTCCGAGAGCGAGGCGATGATCGCCGCGCGCCGCTCCTCGAGGGCGCGACGCCGGGCGAGGGCCTCCTGCAGGGAGCGCAGCTGGGTCTCGTCGAGGCCGCCGGTCGCCTCCTTGCGGTAGCGCGCGAGGAACGGGATGGTGTTGCCCTCGTCCATAAGGGCGATCGTCCTCTCGGTCTGGCCGGGCGGGATCGAAAGCTCCGCGGCGATGGCTCGGCTGAGTGCGGCGTCGTGTTCGATGTGCTTGGTCATGCCTCTAGCATGCCACAGGATGCTCAGCCTTTCACCACCCCCATGGGGCGCAGGCGCGCGACGCGCTTGGCGAGGCCTGCCCCCTCCACCACCCGCACGACCTCGCTCACGTCCTTGTAGACGTCGGGGGCCTCCTCGGTGATGCCCGAGCGCGACGCCGCCCGGGCGATCACGCCGCGGGCCGCCAGGTCGGCCTCGACCTGGTAGAAGTTCTGCCGGCTGCGCGCGGCCGTGCGGCTCATGACCCGGCCCGCGCCGTGGCAGCAGCTGCCGAAGCTGCGATCCATCGAACCCGAAAGCCCCGCCAGGACGTAGGAGTGGCGCCCCATGTCCCCCGGGATGAAGACGGGCTGGCCAACCGCGAGGTGGGCCCCGGTCAGGGCGGGGTGCCCGGGGGGGAAGGCACGGGTCGCCCCCTTGCGGTGCACCAGCACCCGTCGCTCCGCCCCCTCGATCCGGTGGGTCTCCAGCTTGGCGATGTTGTGGGCCACGTCGTAGACCTGATCGAGCCGCGCCTCGGGGAAGAGGCGCGAGAAGACCTCGCGGACGCGGTGGACGATCACCTGCCGGTTGGCCCAGGCGAAGTTGCAGGCGGCCGCCATGGCACCGAGGTAGGCCCTGCCCTCGGGCGAGGCGATGGGGGCGCACGCCAGCTGCCGGTCGACCAGCGAGATGCCCGCGCGCCGCATGGCGGGCCCCATCTTCCGGATGTGGTCCGTCGCGACCTGGTGCCCGAGCCCGCGCGAGCCGCAGTGGATCATCACGAGCACCTGATCCCGCCTGAGGCCGAACGCCTCGGCGGCCGCCTCGTCGAGCACCTCTTCGACCCACTGGAGCTCGAGGAAGTGGTTGCCTGCCCCGAGCGTCCCGAGCTGGCCCTTCCCCCGCTGCTTGGCCTGCTCGCTCACCTGGCCGGGCTCGGCCTGGGGCAGGTAGCCGCCCTCCTCGCAGTGAACGAGGTCCGCCGGGAGGGCGAGGCCTTGCGCGAGGGTCCAGCCCATTCCCTCGCGCAGGACCCTTTCGAGATCTGCCGGCGAGAGGTGCAGCTCGCCCTGCCTGCCCGCTCCCGAGGGGACCCGCTCGGCCAGCGAGCGGATCAGCGCCTCCAGGTGGGGCCGCACCTCCCTCTCGGACAGGGTGGTCGCGAGCAGGCGCACGCCGCAGTTGATGTCGAAGCCCACCCCGCCGGGCGAGACGACCCCCTCGTCGAGGTCCATGGCGGCGACCCCGCCGATGGGAAAGCCGTAGCCCTGGTGGATGTCCGGCATGGCCAGCGAGGCGACCTGGATGCCTGGAAGGGTCGCGACGTTGGCGCACTGCTCCAGCGACAGGTCGTCGTGCAGGCCGGCGAGCAGGGCATCGCTCGCGAACACCCTGGCCTCGACGCGCATGTCGGTGCGAAAGCGCTTCGGCAGCCGCCAGCAATAGGCATCGATGCGCTCCAGGGCGCTGGCTGCGCTAGATGTCGAAGTAGACCCGTCCATCCCAACCTCCCGGGCCCGGTTCCAGGGCCATCTGGTGAAAGGTCACGGCTTTGACGTAGTAGGGAACGCTCATGCCGGCAGGGTCGAAAACGGCGCAGCGCAGCCGGGCCGAAACAAAGCGATCGTTCGCGGAAATTACCTCGCAGCCGACCACCAGGGTCGCGTCGGCGTCGAAGCGGTAAAGGATCTCGCTCAGCCATGCGTACAGGAGATCCAGCCGGTCCTCGCCCGTCACCGAGACCTGCAGCTCGAACGACGCCGGCAGCTCGCCCGGCCCGCTCAGCAGGAAGGTGAGCCCCCGCGCCGCCGCGCACAGGGCGTCGGCGAGCGTGCCTCCCCAGAAGCGAAGGCCGATGTCGGCCGGATGCGGGAGAACCTCGAAGCCGTCGATCGGCGCCGCGCCATCCATGCGGCTCCCCCTTTCGCGCCCGCGCGCTGCGCGGCGAAGGGATCACTCGCCGACGCTAGCGCGCCGCGACCCGAAGGGCCATGTCCGAGATGCTCAATTAAGGCCGGAGAGATCCGCGACCAGGACGCCCGTCGCGCGGACGGCCTCCGGCAGGAAGGCGAGGCTGTCGTCGAAGGCGGCGACCGCCTGAAGGCAGCGCTCGAGTTGCCGGGCGAGCGCGATGGCTTCCTCGCGCGTCGATACCTGCCACCATGCGTGGGCCTTCGACTCGAAGGCCCCGTTCTTGTAAAGCACGACGATCCAGCGCTCGTGCTCGCCCTGCACCGTGATGTCGGCGAAATCCCCCTGCAGGTACAGGGCGATGCGCTTCAGTTCGGTGCGCGGCGAGGTCGTGATCAAGTCGGTGCGGTCGATGAAGGTCATGAAAGGCTCCTCTGGCCGATCATACCCGGGGCGCTCGGCCCTGTCACCTGCGCCTCCAGAGCATGAGGCGCTCGTTGAGCGCGCGGGGCTTGATGGAATCGAATGGCAGCTCGGATCGCTCCAAGGTGAAGGCCGCGCCGAAGAGGGCTTCGACCTCGTCGAGCCTCACCGGGAAGGGCGGGCCATCCTCTTCCTGCCTGTCGAGCGGGAAGAACAGCCCGAACAGCAAGCCGCCGGGCCGGATCAGCCGCTCCATCCGGTCGCGGTAGGCCGGGCGCATGGCAGGGTCGATGGCGCAGAAGAAGGTGTATTCCAGCACGGCGTCGAAGGGCGCGTCGGGCGAAAAGGTGAAGAAGTCGGCCGTGAGGACCTCGATCGCGACGCCGGCCGCCTCGGCCTCGGCGCGCAGCTCGGCGCAGGCCGTGGGCGAGACGTCCACCGTCGTGACCGAGAAGCCGGCCCGGGCGAAGGCGATGGCGTCGTGGCCCCGGCCGGCACCCGGGATCAAGAGCCTTCCGGCCGGCACCGCAGCCTCCGAGATCAGGCGAGCGAAGACCGGCGTCGGGCCGCCGAGGTCCCAGGGGGTCCGCTTTTCCAGGTAGGACGTTTCCCAGTAGGACGGATCGGGGCCTGACATTCGGAACCTCCTCGGTCGCTGAAACACGGGTGCCATGGTAGGCCGACATGCGTCGGCGTGCAACCGTGCAAGCGAACGATACCGACGATGCCGGGTCGCTTTTTCGCTTTGAAGTTCGGCAGAAGTGCACAATCCCCCCGGTCCACGGCCTTGATACGATGCCCGAACCCTGGTTTTCGGCGCCGGGTGGCGCGCATCGAACGGATTGGATGCGTCGCTCGACCGTGGCGCCTTGCGAGGAGGCGAGGAGGCACGGCGTGATCAATTTGCACCCCCTGGTGGTGGAAGGGGCCCTCAAGCCCGGTTACGAGCGCATCCTCACCCCGGCTGCGCTGCGCTTCGTGGCGCGCCTCGCCGAGCGCTTCGAGGGCGACCGCCAGACCCTGCTGCGCCTGCGCTCAGAGCGAGCGCTCGACCTCGATGCGGGCAAGTTGCCCGCCTTCCTGGACGAGACCGAGGCCATCCGCCAGGAGGCCTGGACCGTTTCACGGGCGCCGCGGGACCTTCTGGATCGCCGGGTCGAGATCACCGGGCCCGCCGAGCGCAAGATGATGATCAACGCCCTCAACTCCGGGGCAAAGGTCTTCATGGCGGACCTGGAGGATTCCCTCTCCCCCACGTGGGACAACGTGGTCCAGGGCCAGCTCAACCTCATGGACGCGGTGCGGCGCACCATCCGGCACGAGGCGCCGGGCGGCAGGCAATACCGCCTGGTCGATCGGCCTGCGACCCTGATGGTGCGCCCGCGCGGCTGGCACATGGTCGAGAAGCACGTCCTGATCGACCAGCGGCCGATCGCAGCGAGTTTCTTCGACTTCGGGCTCTACCTCTTCCACAACGCCCAGGCCCTGCGCGAGCGAGGGAGCGGCCCCTACTTCTACCTCCCCAAGCTCGAAAGCCACCTCGAGGCGCGCCTCTGGAACCACGTCTTCGACTTCGCCGAGGACGCGCTCGGCCTTTCGCGCGGCACCATCCGCGCCACCGTCTTGATCGAGACGATCCTCGCGGCCTTCGAGATGGACGAGATCCTCTACGAGCTGCGCGGCCATGCGACGGCCCTCAACGCCGGCCGCTGGGACTACCTCTTCAGCATCATCAAGAAGCTGGGGCGCAAGGACGCCTTCCTCCTGCCGGACCGGTCGCAGCTGACCATGGAGGCCCCCTTCATGCGGGCTTACGCCCGGCACCTGGTCGCTGCCTGCCACCGGCGCGGGGCCCACGCCATCGGCGGCATGTCGGCCTACATCCCGAGCCGCAGGGACCCCGCCGTCAACGCGCGCGCGCTTCAGAGGGTCCAGGAGGACAAGGAGCGCGAGGTCCGCGACGGCTTCGACGGCACATGGGTGGCCCACCCCGATCTGGTCCCGGTCGCCCGCGCGGTGTTCGACGGCGTGCTCGCGGATCGCCCCCACCAGCTCTCGGTCTCGCCGAGCGGGGGGGTGAGCGCGGAGCAGCTCCTCGACGTCCGGCAGGGGGCGGGCTTGGTCACCTTGCAGGGGGTACGAACCAACGTCGAGGTGGCCATTCACTACCTGAGCGCCTGGCTCCAGGGCAACGGCGCGGTCGCCATCCACGACCTGATGGAGGACGCGGCCACCGCCGAGATCGCGCGTGCCCAGCTCTGGCAGTGGCGCCTCATGGGCGTCGTTCTCGATGACGGCACCCTGTTCGACGCCGCCCTCTACGCGAGGGTCCGCGACGAAGTGCTTTCCCGCCTGCGGCAGACGATCGGCGGCCCCCTGAGCGAGGCCGCTGCCCTGCTCGATCACCTGGTGCTGAGCGACGCCTTCGAGGAGTTCCTCACCCTTGGCGCCTACCCGCTCCTCACCCCCTGAACGGCCGTTCGCGCGCCGTACCATCACCCCGTGGGTTCGTTCCCCCGTTGGATGACAAAGGAAAGGAAGAGGCATGATGATGAGTGACGCCTTGGCGAAAGAGGCCGCGCGCCTCGGGCGGGCCTGGGAGCGCGACGCGCGCTGGTCGGGAATCCGCCGCGACTACTCCGCCGAAGACGTCCTGAAGCTGCGGCCCTCCATCCCCGTCGCCCACACCCTGGGGGAGCGCGCGGCCGAGAAGCTCTGGAACTTGCTGGTCGCCCCGGGGCACGTCAACACCTTCGGCGCCCTGACCGGGGCGCAGGCGGTCCAGATGGTGAAGGCGGGCCTGAAGGCCATCTACATGAGCGGCTGGCAGGTGGCGGCCGACGCCAACCTCGCCATGCAGTCCTACCCCGACCAGAGCCTCTATCCCTCCAACTCGGTGCCCGCCATGGTCAAGCGCCTCAACAACGCCCTGATGCGCGCCGACCAGATCACCCGGGTCGAGGGGGACACGGGGGTGGACTGGTACGCCCCGATCGTCGCGGACGCCGAGGCGGGCTTCGGCGGGCCGCTCCACGCCTTCGAGCTGATGAAGGCGATGATCGAGGCCGGCGCGGGCGGGGTTCACTTCGAGGACCAGCTCGCCTCCGAGAAGAAGTGCGGCCACCTGGGCGGCAAGGTGCTGGTGCCGACCAGCCAGTTCATTCGCACCCTGACGGCCGCCCGGCTCGCCGCCGACGTGCTGGGGGTGAGCACGGTCCTCATCGCGCGCACCGACGCCCTGAGCGCCACCCTCTTGACCAGCGACGTGGACGCGAGCGATCGCGGCTTCATCACCGGCGAGCGCACCCCCGAGGGCTTCTTCGTAGTCAAGGACGGCCTCGAGGCCGCGATCGCGCGGGCCCTCAGCTACGCCCCCTACGCGGACGTGCTGTGGTTCGAGACGAGCCGCCCCGACCTGAGCGAGGCGCGCTGCTTCGCCGAGGCCATCCACGATCGCCATCCGGGCAAGATCCTGGCCTACAACTGCTCGCCCTCCTTCAACTGGCGGCGCAACCTGGACGACGCGCAGATCGCCTCCTTCCAGCAGGAACTCGCGGCCATGGGCTACAAGTTCCAGTTCATCACCCTGGCGGGCTGGCACCTCATCAACTACCACACCTTCGATCTGGCCACCCAGTACCAGAACGAGGGGATGAGCGCCTACGTGCGGCTGCAGGACAAGGAGTTCGCCGCCGAGAAGGACGGCTACACCGCCACGCGCCACCAGCGCGAGGTGGGCACCGGCTACTTCGACCAGGTGCTGTCGATCCTCTCGTGCGGGCAGGCCTCCACCGGGGCGCTGGGCGCCTCAACCGAGACCCAGCAGTTCCACCCGGGGGCATGAGCACCTGGCATGTTCCGGAAAGGGAGAGGATCCCGTAAGATCGAGCGACCAATGCCGAGACCCATGGCTCCCTTGCTCGAGGACCGAATGAAGTACGACGTCTTTGCCCTGCCCGTTCTCTTCGCCGCCATCGCGCTCGCTTTCACGTTCTGGCTCGTCCGCAGCCGGCGCGTCACGCCGCTCGATCTGTCGGACCTGCTCTCGGAGGGCCTCGGCCTCACGTCCAAGGTCCTCACCCCCGGCGACGGCCCGATCGCGAACCAGGGCGATCGGGTCGTCGTCCATTACGTGGGCTGGCTCGAGAGCGGCAGGAAATTCGACAGCTCGCGCGATCGCGGCCGTCCTTTCGCGTTCTGGCTCGGTCGCGGCGACGTGATCAAGGGCTGGGACGCGATCGTCTCGCGCATGAGGGTGGGCGAGAAGCGCCTGGTGCGGATCCCGCCGGATCTCGCCTACGGGGACCGCCGGGCGGGGATCATCCCGCCCGGCTCGCCCTTGGTCTTCGAGATCGAGCTTCTCTCCATCGAGGACCTGCGCGCCTAAGCGATCGTCGCCTCGATCCCGGCCCCTTCGCACAACAGGAGACGTGGCCATGCATCCTAGACAAATCGCCGTCGTGCTGTGGATCTTCACCGTGCTGGTCGCGCTCGGGATCGTGGCTCACGCCTGGTACCGCGAACGCCTGCAGGCCACGCCGCGCGCCGCGACGCCCCGCGCGCTCGCCTGGGCCTGCGCCGCCGTGCTCGCGGGAATGGGCGTCGCCGCCTTCGCGGTGGCGCCCACCCCCCTCAAGGGCTGGCATGCGCTCGGTGGCCTGCTGGTGGGCGGCGGCCTCGGGCTCGCATGGGCCTACGCGCCGCTGCTGGCAGGGGCGGGCGACGCGACCCGCGACACGCTGCTTCGCTTTTCGATCGCGCTCGTGCCCTTCGTCCTGGCCGACGTCGGGGTGAGCGACCCGGTTCTGCTCTCGTACGCCCTCTTCGGGGGCGTCCTTGGCCTGGCTGCGACCGTGCTGATCCAGTCGCTCGACCAGGCGCCGCGCGCCGCGGAGCTGGCGCTCGCCCTCGCGCTCGTCGGGGCCCTGGCGGCGGCCATGGTGTGGGGCGATCGCGCCGCGCCGCAGCATTCGATCGGCACCTCGCGCGCGCTCGCCTGGGCGGCTCTGGCCCTCGGGTGCCGGTACGCGACCCTTTCGCTGCCCGGGGCCTGGGGGGCGCCTGCGGGCGGCCTGCTGCTCGCGGGGCTCGCGCTGCCCGCGGGGCTGTGGGGGCTTCGCCTCGATCCGCGCTTCCTCTGGGCGGCGCTTGCCGGCGTCGTGGCGGCGCTCGTGCTCGGGGCCATGGCGCGAATGGCCGCGCGGGCGGAGGCCGCGCGGGCGATCGCGGCACTCGGGGTGGCGCTGGTGGCGGGCGGGGCCCTGCTCCTGTGCAACCGCTTCTTCGGCATCCACGGGGTGGCGATCGCGGGGGTGGGGGCCGGGCTCTTTCTGGCGGATCGCGGCCTCGCGTTCTCGGCGGCGGGCCTGCTTGCATCGAGCTTCGCGGGCCGGGCCCTGCTGCAGCTCTTCCTGGATCGGACCTACCTGCGCCAGGTGGGGGTCGATCTGACCCACCCCTACACCGCGCTCGGCCTGGCGGCCGCCCTGCTCGTGCCCTTCGCCCTCCAGGCCCTGTGCCGTCACTTCTCGCTGAAGGGGATCTTGCTCGGAATCGCCGCCTTCCTCACCCTGTCGCTGCCGCTCGGCATGGGCTACTTCGTCCACATCGAGCCGCTCGCCACCTACGTCATGGGCCTGGTCCTCCTCGGCCTGACCTTCGCCCTCGCGCGCCCCGAGAGCGGCACGCCGCAGCTGGGGATCCTCTTGCCGCCCGTGCTGCTCGGGGCCTCGGCCCTCTCGCTGCTTTCGGCCCCCTGGCTCATCTCGGTCATGAACACCCCGCGCCCGATGCGCGCCGCCGTCTTCGCGGCCCTCTCGATCGTGCTCTTCGGGTACGGCCTCGCCCTGGTCCGCCGCCGCCTCGATCCGACGGTCGCGACATGACGAGGCTGCTGCTCGCGGCGCTGCTGGTCCTGGGCGCGAGCGCCCAGGCCAAGGCCAGCTCGCTCCAGCAGGTCGCCACCGAGGCGCTCGGCTCGCGCGAGGGCTGCATCGTCGCGCTGGATCCGCGTGACGGCACCCTTCTGGCGCTGGTCAACCCCAGGGTGGCGGCAGGTGGGACCTACCCCGTCGGCTCGATCGCAAAGCTGGTGACGGGGCTCGCGAGCCTGGAGGCGGGCCTGACGGATCCCGCGCGCCGCTTGAGGTGCGACGGCCGCTACGGAGCCCACCGCTGCTGGAGGCGCCACGGGAAGCTCGATCTCGAGGAGGCGATCGCCCAGTCGTGTTCGACCTACTTCTACGCCCAGGGCGAGGCGCTCGGATCGGCCCGCCTCAGAGCGGCCTTCCTCCAGGCGGGCTTCGGCGTGCGCACCGGCATCGGCTTGCCGTACGAGAGCGCCGGGCGCTTGGGCACGCTCACGACGCGCGAACAGGTGCTCGATCTGGCCTACGGCGACACGCCGTTGCTGCTTGCGACCCCCTTGCAGGTGGCCTCTTTCACGGCGGCCCTCGCGTCGGGCGGGGTGCGTCGTCGCCCCCACTGGCCGGGCGAGCCCGGCCGCGTCCTCGGCGCCGTGCCGGGCGGCGAGAGCCTGGAGGCCGTGCGCGCCGGCATGCGGCGCGCGGTCCTTTCGGGCACGGCGCAGCCGGCCAACGTCCCGGGCCTTGCCCTCTTCGGCAAGACCGGCAGCGCCACCCAGCTTGCGGCCCCCCACCTGCGCCACGGCTGGTTCGCGGGCTTCAGCCCGACGCTCGCCGTCGTGGTCTTCGTCAAGCACGGGACGGGCTTCGAGGCGGCCGCCCCCATCGCGCGGCGGGTCTTCGAGGGGGCGCGCTCGTGAGGCGCCTCGCCCTCGCTTGCCTCTTGCTCGCCGGCCTTGCCCAGCCCGCCCTGGCGCAGCCTGCGCCAGGCTGGGTGGAGGTCCGGGTCCTCGAGCGGCGCCTGCGCGACACCCTGGAGCTCGCTGGGACGCCTCCTGGCGTGGCGCCACACGGCCCTTGCGTCGTCGAGGCGAAGGGCGCCTCCCTTCGCCTCGACGGCCGGCCCTCGCCCGAGCGGGTCCTTTTGATCGGTGATCGGCCGGACGGCGTGGTGGAGCTGCGCGTCGGCTCCGAGCGCCGGCGCTACCCCGGCCGCGTGCGCCTCTTCGCCGAAGCTGGCCGCCTGGTCGTCGTCAACGAGGTCCCCATCGAGCGCTACGTGGCGGGGGTGGTCAGCGCCGAGATGCCCGCCGACTGGCCCTTGCAGGCGAAGATGGCCCAGGCGGTGCTCGCCCGTACCCTCGCGGTGCGCGGCGGCGCGCATCCCGGCCACGCTCTCTGCGACCTCACCCATTGCCAGGCGTACGCGGGCCTTGCGACCGGTGAGGCGGTGCGCGCCGCCGAGGCGACGCGCGGCCGCATCCTGAGCGATCGCGGCGCGCCGATCCGCGTCCTGTACCATTCGACCTGCGCGGGCCAAGGCGCGGACAGCCGTGCGGTCTTTGGGGGGCCGCCGGTCTCGTATCTGCTCGCTCAGCCCGACCCCTACTGCGCCGCTTCCCCGTTCGCTGCTCCCTGGCGCGTCCGGATCGCAGCCTCCCGGGTGGCCGCCGCCCTCGGCCGGGATGAAATCGACGCCGTCTCGGTGCGCGATCGCGCGCCGGGCGGCTGGGTGGGCGGCGTCGAGGTGGATGGCACGGCCATGACGGGCTACCGTTTCTGGCAGGCGCTCGGACGTCACTTGGGCTGGGGTCTGGTCAAGAGCCTCAATTTCGACGTCCGGCGCGAGGGCGCCTCCTTCGTCTTCGTCGGCAAGGGCCTGGGGCACGGGGTGGGGCTCTGCCAGTGGGGAGCGCGCGCTCGCGCGCGCGCCGGCTGGGACTGGCGGCGGATCCTTTCGGCCTACTACCCCGGGACCCGGGTGGTGGGAGTGGCGCCGTGAGGAGGGTCGCGTGCGCCCTGGGGCTCGTGCTGTGCCTGGCGAGCGCCGCCACGGCGCTGCCCCTCGAGGCCTACCGGCACGATCGGGCCCTCGCGCGCGAGGTGCGCGCGATCGCCCATGCGGCCGTCCGCGTCTACCTGAAGGACGGCGCCTTGCCGGGTGCCGCGCCGCGCGGCGTCGACAGGCGCTTGCTGGTACCGGGGGGCGCCTTCGTCACCTACGCGCGCTCGGGCGCGACCCGGGGGTGCTGGGGGACGGTCTACCCGCAGCAGCCGACGCTCTACGAGGCCATCGGGGTGGCGGCCGTCAAGGCCCTGCGCTTCGACTACCGGCACGCGCCCATCTCGAGGCACGAGTGGGAGCGCCTCGACATGTTCGTCTCGCTGGTCGGCCCGCTGACGCCCGCTTCCCATCCCGCAGAGCTCTTTCCCATGCGCGAGGGGCTCTTCGTCACGGCGCGGGGCCGCGGGGCGATCCTCTTGCCGGGCGAGGCCAGAAGCGCCCGCCACCAGATCGCCGAGTGCCGCCGGAAGGCGGGCCTCAAGCCCCACGAGCCCCTTCTCATGTTCCGCTTTCCCACCGTCGTCTATGGTCCAGAGAGCGAGGCCCCATGAATCTCCGTCGCGTCTTGACTTGGCTTGTGATCCTGGTCGTCGGCCTCTTCGGGGCGACCGGGGTCGGGATCATCGCGAGCGAAGCCCCCGCGGGATCGGTGACCGGGGTGGTCCGCGACGCGGCGGGCAAGGCCCTGCCGAATGCGCGGATCCACTTCATGGGGCCCATCATCCGGACGGCGATCGCGCAGGCGGACGGGACCTTCCGGATGGATCGCCTGCCCGTCGGGCAGTACAACGTCCAGGCGCGTGCCAGGGGCTTCGACAGCCAGTGGTCCAGCCCTGCGATCCAGGTCGAGGAGGACCGCACCGTCGAAAATGTTCGCTTCGCCCTTGCTCCGCGCGATCCGAACGTCTACTTCGCCCACCACCAGCGCGTCTTCACCCCAAAGGAAAAGGTCCGCCTCGGCCTGCGCGGCACCCTCCTGGACAGGCTCCACCTGAAGCTCTACCGGATCGACCTGGCGCGCCTCTCGACCAGCTCCAACGCGCTCTCGCACCTCAGCGACGCGTCACCTGCCGCCCTCGGCGCCTCGGCCACCCTGGTGCGCGAGTGGGACCGCACCGTCAAGCCGCAGGCGAGTGACGAGGACGACTGGTTCTATCGCGCGATCGAGGTGAGCGACATTTCCCGCGGCGCCTACATGCTCGCGGTGGAAGGCTCGGGCGTGGTCCGGGGCGTGCCGGCCAGGCGCAGCGACACTTACTGGTTCGAGGTGACGAACCTGTCGCTGGTCACCAAGCGCTCGGCCGACTCGGTGCTGGTCTACGCGGTCGATCTCCTGACCAACAAGCCGCTCTCGGGGGTACCGGTCCGGGCCTACGACGACCGGGGCCTGCGCTGGAGCGCGGCGACCGACGCCGAGGGCCTCATCCGGCGCTCCTACCGGGGCGCCGAGACCCTCCTGCTCATGGGCGAGCTCTCGGGCGCGCCGGCCCACGCCCAGTCGTACTACTACGGCGCCGGGGAGCAGTACCGTGCCCAGGTCTTCACCGACCGCCCCATCTACCGGCCCAGCCAGGAGGTCGCCTACAAGGCCATCATCCGGCGCGCGATGGGCGGCGAGAACCTCAACTTGCCGGCGTTGCCCGTGACGGTCCAGGTGATCGATCCCCAGGAGAACGTGGTCCATCAGGTCGCCACGCGCACCGACGCGCTGGGTGCGCTCGACGGCCGCCTGACCCTTGCCGAGGAGCCCCTGCTCGGGGATTACCGGGTGATCGTCCTGGTCGGGGGCGAGCGGCACGAGGCGGGCTTCAAGGTGCAGGAGTACCGCAAGCCCGAGTTCAAGCTGGACGTGCGCCCCGAGCGCGCGCGCCACTACCCGGGAGAGACCGCCAAGGCGGTGGTCGCCGCCTCCTACTACTTCGGCGCCCCGGTCGTGGGCGCCAAGGTCCACTACAACGTCTTTTCGAGCTCCTACTACCCATGGGCGAGCGAGGATGACGCCTTCTACTCGGGCTTCGAGGGCGCGGAGGGTTACGACTGGGGCTACCGAAATCTCGTGAGCCAGGGCGAAGCCGTCACGGACGCGGCGGGGCACGTGACCCTCAGCGTCCCGGCCGAGCTGGGCCGGGGCGAGGACGGCCCCTCTGATCAGCGCTACACGGTGGAGCTCGAGGCGGTGGACGCGAGTCGTCAGGTCGTGCGCGGATCCGGCACCTTCCTGGTCACCCAGGGCGCCCTGACCCTCGAGCTGACGCCCGATCGCTACGTCTACTCTCCGGGGGCCTCGGCCAGCGTCTCGGTGAGGGCCCTGGACCTGGACGGCAAGCCCGCGCGGACCAAGGCGAGCGTGCGCTTGGAGCGGGTCGAGACCCTCACCCGCGACGAGGGGCGCACCTACGAGACCAAGCGCACCCCGGCGGGGAGCTGGCAGGTTTCGACCGACGCGCGAGGTGAGGCTCGGCTCTCGGTGCCGATCCCGGATCGCTCGGGTGATTATCGCCTCGTCGTGACGGCGGCCGACCGTGAAGGCCGCGTCGTCACTGCGACGACCTCCATGTGGGTGGCGGGCGAGAGCTGGGAAGGGGAAAGCTACCGACAGGGCCTCATCCGGCTGACCTTCGATCGGAAGCGGTACCGGGTGGGCGAGGTGGCGAAGGTCCTCGTGCAACTGCCGCGCGGCGACGTCTACGCGCTCTTGAGCGTCGAGGGCCAGCGCCTCTACCACGCCGAGGTGCTGGGTGCCGGCCAGGCGGCGCGGATCGTCTCGATTCCCATCACGAAGGACTATCGCCCCAACGCCTTCGTCTGCGCGGCGGTGGTGGACGGCAAGGCCTTCCTCCAGGCGGAGCGCTCGCTCAACGTGAGCCCTGACGCCTCCTTCCTCGCAGTGACGGTCAAGCCGGGCAAGGAGCGCTACCTGCCCGGCGAGGAGGCGCGCCTCGACGTGGAGACCCGCACCCTCGCGGGCCGGCCGGTCGCCGCCGAGGTGGCCCTCGGCGTGGTGGACGAGGCCATCTACGCGCTTTCCCCCGACCCCACCCCCGACATCCGCCGGACGTTCCACGGCCCCTCGTGGAACCGGGTGACGACCGGCTACTCCTTCGTCGAGGACTACTCGGGCGGCCCGGGCAAGGACACCGAGGAGCCGCGCATCCGCAAGAACCTGAAGGACACCGCCGCCTGGTTCCCCAGGATCCGCACCGGCGCCGACGGCAAGGCCACGGTGCGCTTCCTGTTGCCCGACAATCTCACCACCTGGGTGGTCAAGGCCCAGGCGTACACGGCGAGCACCCAGGTGGGCGTGACGCGAGAGAAGTTCATCGCGACCAAGGACCTTCTGGTGCGCCTCGCCATGCCGCGCTTCCTGGTCATGGGCGATCGCATCACCATCGCGGCCCTGGTCCACAACTACACCCCAGAGGACCAGACCGTGCGCCTGGCGCTCGCGGCGTCGAACCTCAAGGTGGCGAGCACCTGGCCCGAGCGGCTCTCGGTCGCGCGCAACGGCCTGTCGCGCCTGGACCTCTCGGTGGAGCCCGTGGCGCCGGGGACGGCGAGCCTCACCTTCAAGGCGGTGGGCACGGGCGCGAGCGACGCGCTCGCGCTCGGCGTGCCGGTGCTGGCGCACGGCACCCCAGAGCGCCTGGCCTTCACCGGCTTCACCGAGGCCGCGAGCCCCTCGTCAATCGAACTGGTGGTGCCACCGGACGCCGTCCCCGAGACGCTTCGCTTTGATCTGTCGCTCACCCCGACCCCGCTCGCGGCGATCGGCCCCGCCCTCTCCTACCTCAGGCGCTACCCCTACGGCTGCCTCGAGCAGACCACCAGCCGCTTCGTCCCCGAGCTCCGCGCCTCGCGGGTCCTTTCCCGGCTCGGCCTGGACGGCTTCGGCCTCGGAGCGCAGGGGCGCAAGCAGGCCGAGGAGGGCATCGCCCGGATCGTGCGCTTCCAGCATGCGGACGGAGGCTGGGGATGGTTCGGCCCCGACGAGAGCGAGGTGGACCTTACGGCATACGCCCTCTTCGGCCTGCGCGAGGCGAGCCTCTCGGGCTTCGAGGTGCCGGCCGAGCCCGTGCGGCAGGCCCTCGCTTACCTCGAGCGGCAGGGCGAGCGCCTCGGGAAGGACCTGGTGACCAGGCACGAGGTGCGGCGCGGGGCGGGCGCCGATGCCCTCGCCTCGGCCGTCTGGGCCCTCGGCGCCTGGGATCGAAGCGCGCCCGGGCTGCGCGACAAGCTCTACGCCAGCCGAGCGGATCTCTCGAACTACGGCCGCGCCCTGGCGACGCTCGCCTTCGCGGAGTCGGGCGATGAGGGGCGGGCCCGCACCTTCTGGACGGAGCTTGCGGGTCGCGCCGTGCGCACCGGCACCCTGACCCACTGGGAGAGCGGGGCGGCCGCCTACTCCTGGTACGACGGGGCCACCGAGACGACGGCGTATGCCGTGCGAGCGGGGCTTGCCGTCGCCCCCGGCTCGCCCGAGGTGCAGGAGGCCGTTCGCTGGCTGCTGACGACCCGCCAGGGCGATCGCTGGCAGAGCACCAAGGACACGGGAGCCATCGTGATGGCCCTCTCCGACGCCGTTCGGACGGGAGCAGCCGAGGGCTTGCCCGAGGCCTGCGAGGTGCTCGTCGACGGATCGCCGGTGGAGCGCCTGTCGCTCGCCGCCGAGCGACGTTACACGGGAGCGACCCTTTCGCTCGACGCGGCACGGCTGGCACCTGGCCGCCACGTCGTCACCCTGAGGCCCCAAGGCAAGGGGAGCCTGCCCTACGCGGCGCTGCTTTCGTTCGACGCGCGGCGCGAGGACATCCCGGCCAAGGCCGGATCGGACGTCGCGGTCCGCCGGGATTACTTCCAGCTCGACGACAAGACCTTCGCCGGGTGGCAGGCTAACGGTGCATTGGCCGGTTCGAGCTTCGACCCCAAGCAGGTGGCCAAGCTCTCGCCGATCGGCGGAAGGGTGAAGTCGCAGGCCAAGGTCCTCGTGCGCCTGACGCTCGAGGCGCGCGCGCCGCTGCGCTACATGCTCGTCGAGGACCCGCTGATCGCGGGGGCCGAGGTGGTGACGCCCCAGGGGACCGCCGGGTGGAGCGGCATGGCCGTGAGGGACGACAGGGTCGTCTTCTTCGAGCGGGAGCTGGCCTCGGGATCCCATGCGCTGTACTACGTGCTGCGGCCCGAGCTGCCGGGGGATTACCACGTGCTGCCCACGGTGGCCGAGGGGATGTACGCACCCGAGGTGCGGGCCCGCGCCGCCGAGACGCGCCTGGAGATCGCGGAGTGAGGCCCCGCCTCTGGGCTCTGGTTCCGCTCTTGGTCCTCGCACTCGGGCTCGGCCTGTGGACGAGGCGCCCCTTCCAGGCGGAGCTGGGGGCGTTTCGCTCCGGGCTCTTCGAGCGCAGCGAGGCGCAGCGGGCGAACATCGCGCGGGCCGCGGCGGCCATCGACGGGGCGGTCATCGAGCCGGGCGAGGTCTGGTCGTTCAACGCGCGGGTCGGCCCCCGCACCCCGGAGCGGGGCTACCGGCTCGCGCCCGCCTACCTGGAGCGCGACCTGACCAGCAGCGTCGGCGGCGGCATCTGCCAGGTGTCCTCGACCCTCTACAACGCCGCCGCGCTGGGGGGGCTTGCGATCGTCGAGCGCCACCCCCACCTGCGCCGGGTGCGCTCGGTGCCGCCCGGCCGCGACGCCACCGTGTGGTACGGGCGCGCGGACCTGCGCCTGCGCAACGCCGGCGTCGCGCCCGTGCGCCTCGAGGCGCGCCTGGTGGACGAGGCCCTCTGGGTTCGCGTGAAGGGGGATGCCTCTGGCACCAGGCGCATCCGGCTGGAGACGACCCCTTCCACCGCGAGCCGCCCGGGAGGCGGCACCTACCGCACGGTGCGGCACGTCACGGGCGAGGGAGCCCCGCGCGCCGAGATCTTGTCGCTCGATTCCTATCTCGACTAGTGCAAAACCCACCCCCCGGCGTGGACCACTGAGGACGAGCGGGTATAACCACCCTGTTCGCCTTGTTTCCGCTCGATTGACCCAGGAGTCCCCATGCCGCGCCTGACGCTCTATTCCGGACCGGGTTGCTGTCTTTGCGACCAGGCCAAGGCCCTGCTCGACAAGGTCGCTGCCGATCAGCCCTTTCAGCTCGACATCGTCGACATCCACTCGGACGCCGCCCTCTACGAGCGCTTCCGCTACGCGATCCCGGTCATCGCGGTGGACGGTGAGGTCGTGATGGCCGGAAAGGTGACCGAGTTCTGGATCCGCAAGGCCTTGCGGGGCGAGCCTCTGGGCCGCGAGGCCCGCACGGCGCTCGCCTCGAGCGCACGAGGCTAGGGCCTTGGCCGCATATTCTCGGCCCGGCTACGTTGCCACCGTGCGTCAAGCGCTCGCCTCCTTGATCCCGCTCTTCATGGAGAACCGCCAGCTCGACGTGCAGACCCTGCGCGTCGCTCTGGCCAAGCACGATCTGGCCACCGTCAGGCGGGTGGGCCACAACCTTGCAGGCATGGGCAGCACCTTCGGCTTCCCGGCGATCACGGACTGCGGGCGCTCGCTCGAGCGGGCCGCGAAGGCCTCGGACGCAGCGGAGCTTTCGCGGCTCATTTCGGTGCTCGAGGATTACATCGCGCGCGTGGAGATCCGTTACATCCCGTAGCGCGCTTGCGGCCCTTTCTGGGATGCGGTAGTATCCATCGGCTCAATCCCATAGAAAGGTTGCTAATTATGTATCCGATGGTACTTGGTATTCATAACTTGCTGCGCTGGCTGGTCATCGTCTTGGCTGCGCTCGCGCTGGTGATGGCTTTCACCGGCTGGCTCGGCAAGAAGGAGTGGAAGGAGGGCGATCGCCGGTACGGGGTGATGTTCACCGGGGCCCTGGACCTGCAGCTCCTGATCGGGCTCGTTCTCTACTTCGCGTTGAGCCCCGTGACCCGGGGCGCGCTGTCGAACATGAAGGCCGCCATGAAGGAGCCATCGGTTCGCTTCTTCGCGGTCGAGCATAGCTTCTTGATGCTGGTCGCCGTCGTCCTCGCCCACGTGGGTAGCGTCATGGTCAAGAAGGCGAGCAACGATTCCAAGTTCCGCACCGCGGCCATCTGGTACACCCTCTCGACGCTCGCGATCCTGTTCGCCATCCCCTGGTGGCGGCCCCTCATGCCCGGGTTCTAGGCTTCGGGCGAAGTCTGGGCCAGCAAGGCGCGACCCCGGCTCGAAACGGGGTCGTTGAGCATCAGCCAGAGGTTCCCCTGGGGCGTCTTGGCCCGGTAGATCCAGTGATCACCGTGCCAGGACGCCTCCAGGTCGCCCCAGTCGATCCCCGACGGGATCATGCGGCCCGGGCCGAAGCCGGCCCGGACCAGGTCCTCGAAGTGGTAGCTTCGCTTGCTGCCGCTGGGCGATGAAACCGCCGGGATCCGGATCGTGTGCACGTCAGGTGATGACCTCCCAGAGCCGCTCCACTTCGGGGCGGCTCAGTTCATTGCCGTGGACGTCGAGCCACCGCTCGGCATCCTTGTAGAGATAGAACAAGTGTCCCAGATCGTGGTGCGCCGCGCGATCCCAGATGTCGGCGGCGCTGTCGGACTGGCCGTTGTGTTTGTGGACGGCCGCCACGATCTCGCTCATCTGCCTGCCCCCGAGGTGTCCCCGCTCGTGGATCGTCTCCAGCAGGTCCTTGGTCGTCCTGGGCATGGCTGCCTCCTTGGTCGAACGCTATCCTTCCCATTATCATCTCATCGCCACCGAGCGGGTCAAGGTGGCGAGGTGCCCAAACGAACGGAGTCCGCTTGATTGCGCCGGGGTCATGGGTGTCTGATGGCCTGGTGGCGCGGCTTTGAGCTCTGATATACTCCTCGACATGAACAAACACCTTCCGCTCCTCCTGGCGATAAGCCTCATCTGGGGATCCCAGTTCTTCTTCAACGCGATCGCCCTGAATACCCTGCCGCCGCTCACCATCGCGCTGCTACGCTCGGGGATCGCGGCCCTGACCCTGGCCCTGATCTTCCATTTCTCGCGCGAGCGCCGCGCGACGCCGGTCGAAGCCCGCAAGATCCCCTTTTCGACCTACTTCGGGATCGCCGTGGTGGATGCGACCCTGCCCTTCTTCTTGATGACCTGGGGCCAGCGCCAGCTCGAGAGCGGCACCGCCGCCATCCTGAACGGGACCATCCCCCTCTTCGCCCTGATCCTGACGCCGCTCTTGATCGCAGGGACGCGTCTGACGCTCGGCAACTTCCTGAGCATCGGGCTCGGCTTCTTCAGCGTGCTGGTGCTCAACGCGGCGAGCCTCCAGCATGGCCTCGGCGGGAGCACGCTGCCCATGGTCGCGATGCTCGGCGGATCGGCTTGCTTCGCGGCCGGGCTCGTGCTGATCAAGCGCCTCGACTCGCCGACCTTCATCACCACGGCCCGCAACATCCTCTTCGCCTCGACGCTCCAGTTGCTGCCGCTCGCGCTGTGGGTGGACCGCCCCTGGACGCTCCCCTGGAGCCTCGAGGCGCTGGGGGCCTTGCTCTTCCTCGGCGCGGTGAACGCAGGGCTTGCCTACTTGCTGTACGTGGTGCTGATCGCCAAGGCGGGGCCGACCTTCGCGTCGCTGAGCAACTACATGGTGCCCATGGTCGGGATGATGCTCGGGATCTTCTTGCTGGGAGAGCCCTTCCACCCCATCAGCATCGTGGCGCTCCTGATCCTCTTCGCGGCGCTCTCGCTCAACGGCTGGACGCCGCGCAAGAAGCGCCAACCAGCGTAAGGACCGGCCTACTGCGCACCGACGGCGTCGAGTCGCACGACGACGGCACCAGACCTGTCACGATGGTAGAATATGAGCAGGGTTCTGATGCTCGTCGCGTCCGCGGCGATCAGCTTCTCTGCTTGGCGAGCTTGGCCGTCATGTAGCGAGCCAGGCCGGCGTAGGTGGCGTCGTCCCAGTAGGTCATGTACTCTCGCAGGGCCTGGGTCAGGTCGGGCTCCGCGAAGCCGAGCTCCGTCAGGGCCTGAATGGCGGTCGCCATCCGGTGCCCTTCCAGGACGCGGGTCGGGTCGTAGGGAACGTCCCCGAACCGGCGCAGGTAGAGGGCGCGGACCAGGTGATCGGCTTGCTGGCGAGAGGTCAAGGGTCCCTCCTGAGTGTGGCGGCGGCAGGACACCATGGTAGCGCGTCGCAAGGCGCCATGGCACTAGCAGAAAGGCGGCATCCATGCATTTGTTCGATCCCCTGGTGCTCCGCGCGGTCTCGTTCCGCAACCGGATCGGGGTCTCGCCCATGTGCCAGTACTCCGCCGTGGACGGCTTCGCCAACGACTGGCACCTGGTGCATCTCGGCGCGCGGGCCGTCGGCGGGGCGGGCCTCGTCATGGTCGAAGCGACCGCAGTCGAGGCCATCGGCCGCATCTCGCCCCAGGACGTGGGGATCTGGTCGGAGGCTCACGCCGAGCCGCTCGCTCGCCTGGCGCGCTTCTTGCGCGAGAACGGCGCGGTCGCGGGGATCCAGCTTGCGCATGCCGGGCGCAAGGCGAGTACCAGCCGCCCCTGGGAGGGCGGGGCTCCCCTCTCGAGCGAGCAGGGGGGATGGGAGACGCTGTGCGCCCCGAGCGCCATCCCGTTCGACGAGGGTTGCTCGGTCCCGCAGGCCCTGGACGAGGCGGGGATTCGCCGGGTGGTGCAGGCGTTCGCCGCTGCGGCCGAACGGGCCGTGGCAGCGGGCTTTTCGCTGGTCGAGATCCACGCCGCCCATGGCTACTTGCTCCACGAGTTCCTCTCGCCGCTCTCCAACCAGCGCTCGGACGCTTACGGCGGCTCCTTCGAGAACCGCATCCGCCTGCTCGTCGAGGTGGTGGAGGCCGTGCGCGCGCGCTGCCCCGAAGGCATGCCCGTCTTCGTCCGGATCTCGGCGACCGACTGGGCCGAGGGGGGCTGGGACGCGGATCAATCGGTCGAGCTGGCCAGGCGCCTCAAGGGGCGGGGCGTCGATCTGGTGGATGTCTCGACCGGCGGGCTCGTTCCCGGTGCGGTCATTCCCGTCGGTCCCAACTACCAGGTCCCGTTCGCGGCAAGGATCAAGCGCGAGGCGCTCATCCCCACCTCGGCGGTCGGCCTCATCAGCGCGCCCGAGCAGGCCGACGCCGTGATCCGCGAGGGCCAGGCGGACCTGGTCCTGCTCGGCCGCGAGTTCCTGCGCGACCCTTACTGGCCGCTGCATGCGGCCCATTCCCTGGGCCACGAGATGGCCTGGCCGCCCCAGTACGATCGCGCCAAGCCGCGCGATCGCCGCTGATAACGTCGCACCCAACACGCACAGGGGGCGCCCGCGCCCCAGGAGGTCCGGGATGAACGTCGATTCAAAGGTCTCTCCCCAGCAGGCTGATGCCGAACGCGACTTCTTCGCGTCCGACCGCAGCTTCAGGCGCCTGATGCAGCGGCGCTTGCCTCCTGAGCAGCGCGACCGGGGAATGGCCTGGCTCCAGGAGATGGGACGGATGGCCACCGACGTCATTCCGCCTCTGTCCGAGCTCGCCAACCAGCATCCGCCGACCCTCAAGGCCTACGACGCCTGGGGCGAGCGCATCGACGCGGTCGAGTGCCATCCGAGCTACCGCGAGATGACCCGCCTGGCCTACGGGGCGGGCCTCGGCGGCATGTACCACGACCCGGCGCTTCGCGCTCGCGAGGGCGGGGTCTCGCACGTCCTGGCCTTCGGCCTCGGCTACGTCTTCGCCCAGGCCGAGCAGGGCCTCTACTGTCCCATCTGCATGACCGAGGGCGCAGCCCGCCTGGTCGCGGCCTTCGGGGACGAAGCCCTCAAGGCGCGCTACCTGCCGGGGCTGACCTCGCGGGATCCCGAAACGCTGCTGCAGGGGGCCATGTTCCTCACCGAGAAGCAGGGCGGCTCGGACGTGGGGGCGAACCTCGCCACCGCCCGGCAGGTCGGGGATCACTGGGAGCTCTTCGGCGACAAGTGGTTCTGCAGCAACGCCGGCGAGGCCGGCGTCATGATGGTCCTGGCGCGCCCCGAGGGGGCCCCGTCGGGCACCAGGGGCCTCGGCCTCTTCCTGATGCCCAGTACCTGGGTGGACGGATCCGCCAACCGCTACCGCATCAATCGCCTCAAGGACAAGCTGGGCACCCGATCCATGCCGAGCGCCGAGATCTCGCTCGAAGGCGCCCGCGCGTTCGCGGTGGGGGACCTGGGGCGCGGCTTCGCCTACATGACCGAGATGCTCAACCTGAGCCGCACCTACAACGCGGTGGCGTCGGTCGCCCTCATGCGGCGCGCCCTGTACGAGTGCCTGGGATACGCGCAAGAGCGCGCGGCCTTCGGCCACCTGATCGAGGCCTACCCCATGGTCCGGCGCCAGCTGGTGGAGATGACCCTCGAGCAGGAGGCCTCCATGGCCCTGGTGTGGGAGACGATCGCCCTGCTGGACCGGCAGGACGACGGCCTGGCGACCCTTGAGCAGCGGAAGCTCTTGCGCCTCTTGACCCCTCAGATCAAGTATCACACGGCGCGCCAGGCCGTGGACTTCGCCTCGCAGGCGTGCGAGTTCCTGGGCGGCAACGGCTACGTCGAGACCTTCATCACCCCGCGGCTCTTGCGCGACGCCCAGGTGCTGCCCATCTGGGAGGGGACCACCAACATCCTGGTCCTGGACGTGGTGCGCTGCCTGGAGAAGGAGGGCGCCCACGAGGTCCTCTTCGAATCGCTGCGCGCGCGCCTCGGCGCCCTGCGTCAGCCCGAGTCGGCGCCGTATCGCGGCCAGGCCCTGGCAGCACTCGATCGCCTGGTGCAGGGCTTCCAGCAGCTGGCCTCGGCAGGTCAGGAACGGACCCTCTTCGCCAAGGAGTGGAGCGACTGGGCCATCCGCGTCTACCAGGCGACGCTGCTTTTGGAGTCGGCCGAGGAAGACGTGGCGCTCGGCGAGGGACGGATGCTCGCGATCGCCGCAAAGTTCATTCGTCGCCACTTCGAGCGCCAGGCCCCCGGCATGGGCGGGTGGGGAGCGGATCTCAGCGACCACACCCTGTTCGAAGCGATCGCGAGGCACGCCCCGCTGACGCCGGACCAAGCCGTCAGGGCCCTGGCCTGAGAAGGCCGGGGTTCTCTAGAACGCCCGACTAGTACCGCTTCTTGAAGGCGAGGTGGTCCTGCCGGACCTGGGCCTGATAGGCGAGCGCGAAGTCGAGGATGCGCGAGACGAAGGCCTGCGCGTCGCCCATGTCGGCGAGCAGGTCGGCTCCGCGGCCGGAGCGGGCATGGGCGCGCGCGGCGACCAGGGCGACGGCAGGCATGTGCTTGGCGAAGTCCTTGGCGCCCTTGAGCTCGGCAAGCTCCACGCCGCTCTTGGCGGGCTGGAGCTCCCGGACCAGGTAGTCCAGGCCTTGAATGCGCGCCGTGCCGAGGAAGCGATCGGGGCTCGGCAGGAAGTAGCGATAGGCCGCAGCCACGCGCGCGGCCTCGTCCGAGACGGGGGCGGCAGCATAGGGGGCGGCGGTCGTCGGTCCTTCCTCCTTGAACTCCAGGATCACGTCGTCGCCGGGCGCTTCGCTCGCCCCTTCCAGCAGCGCCACGTAGCGGTAGCGGCCGATGCTCGCCACGCCCGCAAGCCGCGCGGCCACGTCCTTGACCCGGTAGAACCGCGCGCTCTCGCCGCGCCCCGCGGCGTAGCGATCGACGGCCACGCGCAGCCGCTCGCGGGTCCCTTCGTCGCAGGCCGAGAGCTTCTTGCCGAGCTTGAAGCTGCCATGGCTGGTCAGCTTGTCGATGAAGTCGGCGCGCGAGACCTTGCCGGCGCTTGCGATCGCATCGAGCGCGGGGCCGCGCAGCGCATCGGCGCCCAGGGGGCGCGACAGCTGCTGCGGGCTCTTCACGAGCGTCTCGAGCTCGCCGCGGTAGCCTGAAACGAAGGCTTCGGCGAGCTCGCGGCCCTCGTGGCCCTTCAGTCCGGCCTCGTCGGCCGCAAGAAGGATGCTGGTCGCGCAGCGCGCCACGTCCCAGGTGTACGGCCCGACGAAGGCCTCGTCGAAGTCGTTGAGGTCGTAGGCGACGATCCCGTCGGCGCCCTGATAGGTCCCCAGGTTCTCCAGGTGCATGTCGCCCTGCAGGGGGATCTTCACGCGGGTGGCGAGCGACTTGTCCTGGGCCACGTCCGCGTAGAAGAGGTGGGCGCTGCCCCGGAAGAAGGCGAAGGCCGATTCGCTCATCAGGTCGTACTTCTTGGCGATGAGGTCCGGGTCGCGCTTGGTGAGCGGCGCGTAGTAAGCCTTGATGAGCGCCACCCCGTCGCGGCCCTTGGCGAAGGCGCGCACGCCCTGCGCGTCCGGCGCGAAGGGCGATGCGATCGAACAGGCGCTGAGCATCGGAAGGGCGATCAGCAGAGGCAGCAGGCGTTTCATCGGACCCTCTCGAACATGAGGCGAGGCATAAAAGTTATCGTCCGAATCGGGCAAAGCGCTGTTATGATCCCGTTAAGCTTTGTCCAAATCTACGAGGAGTCGTCCCATGACCTCAACCCCCACTGGGCGCCTGGGCCTGCCGAGCGCGGTGGGCCTCGCCGTCGCCACCATGATCGGCAGCGGGGTGTTCGTCACCAGCGGCCTGCTGGCCAGGGATCTCTCGCCGGCTGCGATCCTGCTGGAGTGGTTGCTGGGGGGCGTGCTCGCGGCGTGCGGCGCGAGCTGCTACGCGGCGGTGGCGGCCCATGTGCCGCGCAGCGGGGGCGAGTACCGCTTCCTTCACGACCTGTACCACCCCTTCGCCGGGTACGCGGCGGGGTGGGTCACCATCGTCTTCGGCTTCGCCGCCCCGATCGCCATGGCCGCGATGGCCGCCGGCGCTTACGCCGAGGCCCTCGGGGCCCGCGGGTTCGCCCTTCCAATCGCGCTCGCCCTGGTGATCGGGCTCGGGGCGGTCCAGGCCTCGGGCCTGAGGTGGGGCGTGGCGCTCCAGAACCTGGGGGTCGTCGTCAAGGTGGCGACGATCCTGCTCTTCGCGGGGGCGGCCCTCTTCTCGGGCATCCTCGATCCCGCGCGGGTCCTGCCGACGCCCGCCGTGCTCGCTGAGCTGTCCTCCATGCCCTTCGCGGTGGGCCAGATCTACGTCGGCTTCGCGTTCACCGGCTGGAGCGCGGCCGTCTACATGGCCAGCGAGGTCGAGGACCCCGCCCGGAACGTGCCGCGCGCCATGTGGCTCGGGTGCGGCCTGGTCGCCGGGATCTACCTGCTGCTCAACTTCGTTTTCGTCAGCGCCCTCTCGAGCGCCGAGCTCGCGACGGTGGCGCAGTCCCAGTCGTCGGCCCTGACCCTGGGGCACCTGGTGGCCGTGAGGCTGCTCGGCCCGGCGGGCGGCACGCTCGCCTCGGTCATGGTCCTGGCGGTGCTGGTGTCGAGCGTGGTGGCGATGAGCATGACCGGGCCTCGCGTCTGCGCCGCGATGGCCGAGGACGGCTACTTGCCGACCTGGATGCGCTGGGGGGAGGGCCGCTGGGGCGGCGCCGGCGCGGTCGGGCTCATGACGGCGCTTTCGGCGGTCATGACCGTCACCAACTCCTTCGAGGCGCTGCTCGGCGCGGTGGGAGTCACCCTCGCCGTCTTCGGCGCCCTGAGCGCCTGCGCGGTGCTGCGCATCGAGGGCCTGCGGCTGGGTCGCCGGCGAGGGGTCGCGCTCGCGGTTTACCTGCTCGGCGCGGGCTGGGGGGTGCTCAGCACCCTCGAGGCGTACCCGATGACCCTGGCATGGATGCTGTTGACCTTGCTGGCCGCGGCACTCGCCTATCGCCTCACCTCACGCGAGCTGCCCGAGCGGCGCCTCGGGATCCGCTAGGCCGGAGGCGTTCTCGGGGGCGCGGGGCAGGCTGAACCAGAAGACGCTGCCCTCGTCGGGCGTGCTCTCGACGCCGATCCGGCCCGCGTGGGCTTCGACGAAGGCCTTGGCGATGGAGAGCCCGAGCCCGGTCCCGCCGTACTGGCGCGTGGTGCCGGTGTTGACCTGGAAGAATTTCTGGAAGAGGTGAGGCACGTGCTCGCGCGCGATCCCGATGCCCGTGTCCCTGACCTCCACGCGGGCCCCCTCGGGGGTTTCTCGCAGGGAGATCGTGACCTCGCCCCCTTCCGGGGTGAACTTGATGGCGTTGGCCATGAGGTTGAAGAGCACCTGCTCGATGCGCTGCGCGTCCAGGTCGAGCACCAGGGGCTCTGACGGCAGCTCTTCTGCCAGGGAAACCTGGACCGCGCGCGCCTGGGGCCTGAGGCCGTCGATCACGCCCCGGACCTTCTCCACCAGATCGATCGGCTCGAGCTGGATCGCGAGGGTCCCGGCCTCCACCCGCGCGAAATCCAGCAGGTCCTCCACCAGGCGCTGCAGGCGGCCCGCACCGGCCTGGATCTGTCCGACGTAGGTCGCCTGGGTCTCGCTCAGCTCGCCTCCTAGCCCGTCCTCGAGGAACTCCGCGTAGCCCACGATCGAGGCGAGCGGCGTGCGCAGCTCGTGCGAGGCGGCGTTGAGGAAGTTGCTCTTGAGGCGGTCCAGCTCCTTGAGGTGATGGTTGGCCTCTTCGAGCTCCGCGTTGCGCGCCTGCAGCGCGCGGAACAGCTCGGCACTGCGCAGCGCGCCGGTCATCTGCTGGGCCAGGTTGTTCAGGAACAGGCCGTCGTGTTCGTCGTAGGCATACCCCGTCCTGCGAGGGCCGAGCTGGAGCGTCCCGATGCGACTTGCGCCCGAGCGCAAGGGAATGCTGATGCCCTCCTCGAGGCGCTCGGCCGCCGCGGGCTTGTCGGCCCTCAAGACCTTCAGGTCACCGAACGACCCTTCGAGCACCACCGCCAGGGCCCGCGGCTGCAGGGCGGCTTGGAGCCTGTCGGCGAAGAGGGACACGATTTCCTGGGGATCGTGCAGCGACTTGAGGGCGTCGCCGAACTCGGCGGTGATGCGCTGGGGATCGTAGGACGCCCGGAAGAAGAGCCGCTCGAGCACGCGCTGGGTCCACTGGTGCAGAGGGGCGAAGACCATCGTCAGGACGAGGATGGCGAGCACGCCGCCCGCGCGCGAGTGCGGTTCGAGGATGCGATCCGTCACGTGCACGAGCGCGAAGTAGAGAACGGTCAGCACCATCGAGACGAACGCGTAGGTCATCGTTCGCTTGATGACCATGCGGATCCCGAACAGCCGGTGGCGCAGCATGGCGTAGGCGACCGTCACGGGGAAGATCGTGCAGAGCGCGTATGCCAGGTTGATCTGCCGCATCGAGAGCCGGTCCCCCTGGTTCATCACGATCGGGATCACGTACGCCACCACGCTCGGCAGGTACCCCGCCACCGCCCCGATCAGGACGATCAAGCCCTGCTGGCGCGCCGTGCGGGACCTGCCGTTCGTCGCGACCAGCAGCAGGCGGGTGAGAAGGACCAGGAAGCCGAGGGCGCTCAGGATACCCCAGACGACGAGCGTGTTGCCGAAGTAGTGGGGGGGGGCCGAGGCGGCGATCCCGAAGGGGCGGTAGTCCAGCTGGTAGGCGATGGCGAGCAGCGCCGCCGGCAGGTACGCCAGGACGAGCAACCGGGGTTTGCGCGCGATCAGCGGCAAGGGGCGCGGAAAGGTCAGCGCCAGGTGCGCGCCGGTTGCGCCGAGGAAGCAGACGAGAAGGAGGTACAGGCGCGGGAACCACTGGGAAAACGAAAAGTCGATGCCGAGCGTCTGCAGGCCGACCCCGAGCGTGAGCGCGAGCAGAAGGTGCGCCCGCACCGCGGGGGAGGTGGGGTTGAGGAAGAAGGCCATGCTTCCGATCACGATGTGCAGCAGGCCGATGAGGAGCGTCGGGGCGAAGCCGATCACGACGTCGCGCCATTGCAACTGCTGGATTTTGACCGTGATGGCGAGTCTGCGCCCGTTGCGGTCCACCTCGTAGACGACGGGCGTGCCGGGGGCGCTACGGGCGATCAAGCGCTGGAGGTCCAGGGTCGTGCGCAGCGCGACGCCGTTGGCCGAGACGAGGCGATCGTAGGGTGCGAGGCCCTGTCGCGGCCCATTCCAGCTGGGTACGGTCTGGGGCGAGACGTTGAGGTTCGATTCGTAGCGGAAGCCCGCGAAGGGCCGTCCCACCTCGCTCACGACCTCGTAACACACCAGGCCCCACAGGAGCGCCCCGAGGAGGACCAGGCCCCGCATCATCCACGTCACATAAGTTGACGCATTTCTGGTCGCAGCTGAATTGAACATGAAACTAATCTTAATACTTTTTTAAAAAACCGGGGAGAGTGGGGCCTCCGTCTCGTGCCTCACTGGGCGTCGGGGGCGATCTCCTCGGGCTTCGGGCGCTTGAAGTAGGCGATGCCGTTGTGGAGGCTGACGAGTTCCCAGCCGCGATCTCCCAGGTACTGGAGGGAGACGACGGTCCCGTGGATCCTGACGCCGTCGTCGATCACGGTGTTGACCAGGGCCGCGGCCGTGGCGGTGACGGGGTTCGCGAAGGGCGATGCGTCGAGCTTCGCGAGCGGGGCGCTGAGGTACTCCCACTTGGCGCCCGACCACGGGGGCAGGATCGACTGGCTCGCCGCGTCCACGTCCGCCTTGAAGGTCCTGAGCAGGGTGTTCTTGCCGGGCAGGGCGAGGCCTGCGGCATGAGCGGCGGGGGCGCTCGCGATGAGCAGGCTCACCGTCGCAAGGGCAAAAGCGAACGATCGCATGGCTTCCTCTCGGCTGGGGCGGGTGACGCGGGGCGCATGGGCTGAGGGGAAATGCCGCCTCTGCCGCAGGACCCATGCGATATAACACGCGCGCGCTCTGGTAACAAGCGTGGGCTACGTTTCGAGGACCACCTCCACCGGTACCCCGTGGCTGACGATGTCGAAGACGGGCGAGCGGCTCTTCGCGATCGCGACCAGCTCCTCGAGGGTCTCTTTGGGCGCGTCGGCGTCGATGTCGAAGCTCACCCGGATGTTCCGGTAGCCGTTGCGGACCTCGTCCGAGATGCCGAGGAAGCCGCGTACGTCCAGGTCGCCTTCCAGCTTCGAGGTGACCGAGCGCAGGGTGATGCCGCGGGCGGCCGCGTTCGCCACCAGGGACGTGGTGAGGCAAGCGGAGAGCGCGACCAGCACGTGCTCGACCGGGTTGGCCCCGATGTCGTGGCCGAGCAGGACGGGCGGCTCATCCGCTTCGATCGCCACGGGCTCACGCCGCGAATCGTCTTCCTTGCCCGCCCTGCAGAATTTCTCGATGCGGGCCGTGCTGTGAGTCCCCTCCTGCCAGGTGTTGGTCGCGCGGAACGTGAAGTCGGCGAGCTCCGGCTGTTCACGGAACATGGTGACCGTCGCCTCGAGGCGCTGCGTGTCGATCCCGTCAACGATTGCTTTCTCCGCCATGGGTTTTACCTGCCTTCTCGCGTGGAAAGCGTCCCCGACGCCGGATGGTGTCGTCGAGAGTGGTACCACACTCACGCGCGCTCACCAAGGCAGAAAGAAGCGTTGACGCGTCAGACCGGGCCAAGAGGGGGGTGGCCGAACTGCGTCCGGTACAGCTCCGCGTAGCGCCCGCCGAGCGCCATGAGCTCGGAGTGGGTGCCGCGCTCGGCGATGGCTCCGCCCGCGATGACCAGGATCTGGTCCGCGTTGCGGATGGTGCTCAGGCGGTGCGCGATGACGAGGCTGGTACGGCCCGAAAGCAGGCGATCGAGCGCTGCCTGGATGGTCGCCTCGGTCTTGGTGTCCACGTTGCTGGTCGCCTCGTCCAGGATGAGGATCGGCCGCTCCGAGAGCACCGCGCGGGCGATCGAGAGCAGCTGGCGCTGGCCCTGGCTGAGCTGAACCCCTGCCTGGCCGATACGCGTCCGGTAGCCCTCGGCGAGCCCCACGATGAAGCCGTGGGCGCCCACCTCGCGCGCGACGCGCTCGATCTCGGCTTGATCGGCCTCCGGGCGCCCGAAGGCGAGGTTCTCGGCGATCGTCCCGCTGAACAGGAAGGCCTCCTGAGGCACGATGGCGATCTGCCGGCGAAGGTCCGCGCGCCGCAGGGCGCGAAGGTCCACCCCGTCGAGGGTGACCCTGCCCGCGCTGACGTCGTAGAAGCGGGGGATGAGGCCCGCGATGGTGGTCTTGCCGGCGCCGGTGGGCCCGACCAGCGCGACCGTCTGCCCCGGCTCGATGGCGAACGAGATTTCCGAGAGCACCTGGCGGCCCGCGCCGTAGCCGAAAGAGACCCCATCGAAGGCGATGCGGCCCTGGACCGCGCCGAGTGCCGTCGCCTCGGGGGCGTCCGGGGTCTCGGGGGCCTCGTCGAGGATGGAGTAGATGCGCTCGGCCCCGGCCAGGGCGGACTGGGACTGGGCAGCGACCTGGGTGGCGAGCTGGATGGGGCGGAAGAACTGCTGGGCGTAGAGCAGGAAGGCCGCGACCAGCCCGACGGAGATCGTCCCGTGAAGCGCCAGGTACGAGCCGTAGCCGACGACCACGGCGTTGGTCAGCGCGGCGAGCAGCTCGATCGAAGGGGAGAAAGCCGAGCTCACCGCCGTCGCCGAGATGTTGGCGTCGCGGTTCCTGGCGTTGCGCGCGCGAAAGCGCGCGATGTTCGCCTCGGTGCGATTGAAGGCCTGCGACTCGCGAACGCCCTCGATCTCTTCCTGCAGGTCCGCCATGACCGCGCCGGTCGTCTCGCGGGTCGTCCGGTAGGCCTTGCGCGCTCGGCGCGCCAGCAGGGTGGTGGTCAGCAGCATGATCGGGATGACGGCCATGGTGGCGAGCGCGAGCGGAACGTTGAGCGCCAGCATGGCCACCAGGATGCCGCACAGGCTGAGGATCGCCCCGATGACCTGGGTGAGCCCCTGGGCGAGCAGCTGGTTAAGGGTGTCGACGTCGCTGCTCACCCGGCTCATGAGATCGCCCTTGGCCTGCCTGTCGAAGAAGGCGATGGGCAGGCTCTGGAGCTTGTCGAACAGGCGATCGCGCAGGCTGGCGAGGATTCGCTGGCCGGTGCCGCCGATCTGGATCATCTGGGCCCGGCTGGCCAGCCCCCCCGCCACGCTCACGGCGAGCATGAGGAGCATGATCGACAGGAGGCCGCCCGCGTCGCGGTGCATGATCGGCCCGTCGATCGCCCGGCCGATGAGCCAGGGGACGAGCGCCTGGGAGAGGGCGGCCACCGCGACCAGCAGCAGGGTCGTGGCCAGCTGCGCGCCGTGGGGGCGCAGCTCTCGTGAAAGGCGCCGGAGGATCTTGCCGCCGTGCTGCGCCCGCTCTTCGGGATGGTCGACCAGCCCCGCGATCCCTCGAATCATGCCAGTTCTCCCGTCGCTTGCGGCGCTTGGGCGGTATCGTCCAGGAACTGCGCCCCCAGGATCTCGGCGTAGAGCGAGCACTCGGCCAGAAGGGCGTCGTGCTTGCCTTCGGCAACCAGCTTGCCGCCGTCCAGGACCAGGATCCGGTCGGCGTCGCGCACGGTGCTGAAGCGCTGCGCGATGACGAAGCAGGTGCGACGCGCGTCGCGCATCAGGCGATCCAGCGAGGCGCGGATCGCAGCCTCCGTCTCGGCGTCCACCGCCGAGGTGCTGTCGTCCAGGATGATGAGCCGCGGATCGACCAGAAGGGCGCGTGCGATCGCGAGGCGCTGGCGCTGGCCGCCCGACAGGCCCGTGCCCCGCTCGCCGATGACGGTCTGGTAGCCGTCGGGCAGGTCCTGGACGAAGGGCGCCGCCTGGGCGGCGATCGCAGCCTGCTCGATGGCCTCGGGGGTGGCGTCGGGCTTGCCGTAGGCGATGTTCTGGGCGATCGTGCCGCTGAAGAGGAGCGGCGCCTGCATGACGACGCCGAGCTGGCTGCGAAGCGAGGCGAGCGTCACCTCGCGCAGGTCCTGGCCGTCGATCGTCACTTTGCCTTCGCTCGGGTCGTAGAAGCGTGGCAGCAGGTGGACGAGGGTACTCTTGCCCGAGCCCGTCGTCCCCACGATGGCCACCGTCTCGCCGGGGCTCACCCGGAAGCTCACGTTCTCGAGGCTGCTTCGCTCGGCGCCGGGGTAACGGAAGCCGACGTTCTCGAAGACGACCTCGCCCTCGAGCGGCGGCATCTCGCGCGCGCCGGGGGCGTCCGCGACCTCCAGCGGAGCGTCGAAGATCTCGGCCACCCGGACGGCCGAGGCGCCGGCGCGCGCGATCATGACCATCGAGAAGCCCAGCGTCATGATGGGCATCAGGAGGAACCCCAGGTAGTTGTTGAAGGCGAGCAGCTGCCCGACCGTGAGGGTGCCGTGGATGGTTTGCCAGCCCCCGAACCCGATGATCGCGAGGGTGGCGCAGTTGGCCACCAGCATGATGAAGGGGAAGTTGTTGGCCACCGCGCGGATGGAGGCGATGCCCAGGTCCTGGAGGGCCTGGTTGGTCGCGCCGTAGCGCGCGAGCCTGTCCGCCTCGCGGCCGTAGGCGCGCACGACGCGCAGCCCCCCGAGGCTCTCCTGCAAGAGGGTGTTGAGCGCTCCGAGCTGATGCTGGATGCGCCCGAACAGCGGCCCGATCCGCTTCACGAAGGTCGCCATCAGGAAGAAGATGGGCAGCAGGGTCACGAGGGTCACGAGGGTCAGTTGCCAGTTGAGGAAGAGGAGCAGCACCACGCTCGCGACGAGCATCAAGCCGGCGTTGGCGAGCTGAAGGATCCCGGCGCCCGCGAAGCTCCGGACCTGCTCGACGTCGCTCGTGAGGCGCGTCAGCAGCTGCCCGGTCTCGGTTCGGTCGTAGTAGCTGAAGCTGAGGCGCTGGATCTTCTCGAACAGGTCCTCGCGCAGCCGGTAGGCGACCCCCTGGGAGGCGCGCTCGCTCAGGTAGTCCTGAAGGAAGCTGAAGGCGGCTCGGATGACGGCGAAGCCCACCATCCCGCTCACGGCGAGCGCGATGGCTCCGGGGCGGTGCGCGGTGAGCCCGTCGTCGATGGCGGTGCGAATCAGCTGAGGCGTCGCGAGGCTCGCGCTCAGGACGACCACCAGCGAGCAGGCCGCGCCCGTCGCTTCGAGCCAGTGCTGGCGGAGATAGCCGAGGGGGCGAGCGAGAGCCTTGAAGGCGTCGCGCGAGACGCCGGGCGGCCGCTTTGGAGGGGCCATTCGAGCTGAGGCTGGGGGCGCGGTGGCAGACATGAAGACGGTGCTCCGGATGTTTGGGGGCCTTGGCTAGTGTACCCCGAAGGCGGGTCTTGATCGCGCGAGGGGCGACTAGCGAGCGGTGTGGGCCTGGATCAGGACTTCGGCCATGCGCATGAACTGCGCGCCGGGGCCGTTCGGTCCCACGCTCTGCGCGCTGACGCGCGCTCCCTCGATGAGCAGGAACAGCTCGTCCGCGAGCAGCTCCGGGCTGGTGACCCCTATCGCGCGGCACAGGTCCACGAGCTGGTTCCGGCTGCCGCGCTTGTGGGCCTCGATGATCGGACGCGCGGGGTGGTCCTTCTCGGGAAGCTCGACCGCGGCGTTCGAGAGGGGACATCCGCGTCCGGTGGCGAGCCCCTGCCCGATGGCAGCGAGCCACGCGTTCAGCTGGGCGCGAGGATCGCCGGGATGGCCCTCGACGATCCGATCCCAGTAGGCGTCCGCCTCGACGGCAAGGGCTTGGAGGTGAGCCGCCACCAGCGCGTCCTTCGACGCGAAGTGGCGATAGAGGGTCATCTTGTTGGACCCTGCCGCCTCGGCGATGCTCTCGACCCCGACCGCACGGATCCCGTGCTCGGCGAAGAGCGCGCGCGCAGCAGCCAGGATGCGCTGGCGCGGGGGCAGCTGCTTGTCGATGGCGCCCGATTCCGGGCAGGAGAGAGATTTTTTCATCGCCGCTTGACTTCTTAGTGACCGGTCAGTAACATCCTTGACTGTTACCGATCGGTATCATACCACCGGTCGGCCTGTTTGTCTCGCAGCCCCTTCCTCTCTCCGAAAGGACGTTTTCAATGCCCTGGGCCATCGATCCCCTTCACACCCACGTCGGCTTCTCGGTCAAGCACATGATGGTTTCGACCGTGCGCGGCCAGTTCAAGACCTTCAACGGCACCCTCCACCTCGACGATCAGGACTTCACGCGCTCGACGGTCACTGGCGAGATCGAGGTCGCGAGCATCGACACCGGCAACGCCGATCGCGACGCTCACCTGCGCAACAACGACTTCTTCGACGCCCCCAACCACCCCACGATCGGCTTCAAGAGCACCCGGATCGAGGCCAAGGGTGACGACGCTTACCTGGTCCATGGCGACATCACCATCCGTGGCGTCACCAAGGAGATCGCCCTCGAGGTCGAGCACGCCGGCTTCAACAAGAACCCCTGGGGCCAGACCGTCACCGGCTTCAGCGCGACGACGACCCTCAACCGCAAGGATTTCGGCCTCAACTACAACGCCGTGCTCGAGCTGGGCGGGGTCGCCGTCGGCGAGAAGGTGAAGCTCGAGCTCGACATCGAGGCCGTCCTCCAGGACGCGCCGGTCGAAGCGATCGCCCAGTAAGCGCAGCGCCGCTATCACCGAGGTGAAACGATGAAAATCGAAATCTACTCCGATGTCGCGTGTCCCTGGTGCTACATCGGCAAGAAGCGCTTCGAGAAGGCCCTCGCGGCCTTCCCGAAGCGCGACGAGGTCGAGATCGTCTACCGGGCCTTCCAGCTCAACCCCGATCTTCCGAGCGATCCGGCCCAGGCGCGTCCCCAGGACGAGTACCTGCAGGCTCGCTTCGGCCCCGGCTTCAAGGAGATGCTGACCAGGGTGGTGGACGTCGCCGCCGGCGAGGGCATCGCCTTCAATGCGGACAAGACCCTGGTCGCCAGCACCTTCGACGCGCATCGCCTGATCGCTTTTGCCGAGCAGGAAGGCGGCACCGCCGTGAAGGCGCGTCTGGTCGAGGCGCTCTTCAAGGCCCAGTTCACCGACGGCGGCAACGTCGCCGATCCCGAGACGCTCGTCACGCTCGCGACCGGCGTCGGGCTCGATTCCGGTCGCACCCGTGCCTTCCTGGCCTCGGCCGAGGGCGCTTCCCAGGTCCAGCGGGAGCTCGACGAGGGGCGGGCCCTGGGCATCACCGGGGT
This sequence comes from Pantanalinema sp., assembly GCA_036704125.1. Classification (NCBI taxonomy): domain Bacteria; kingdom Bacillati; phylum Cyanobacteriota; class Cyanophyceae; order Leptolyngbyales; family Leptolyngbyaceae; genus Pantanalinema; species Pantanalinema sp. The sequence goes on from DATNQI010000096.1 coordinate 130,051, forward strand.
TCCTACCTTCGTTTTCGAAGGCAAGTGGGGAGTGTCGGGTGCCCAGGATCCCGAAACCTTCTTGAAGGTGCTCGAGCAGGTCGCTGGCGAGCTCGCCGTCGCCACGCCCGATTCCTCGGCGCCTGCTTGCGAAGGGGATGCCTGCACCATCTGAATGATCCCCAATCGCCCCAGAGAGCGCATCTTACGTGCCCGTCCGCCCCTGGCGGACGGGCACGCGGGTTCTTATTGCGGGGATTGAGCGCAGACAGGCAAGGTGAACCAGAAGGTGCTGCCTTCCCCCGGGCTGCTGCCAACGCCGATCCGGCCCCCATGCGCCTCGATGATCGATTTGGCGATGGAGAGTCCCAGGCCCGTGCCCCCATGGCGGCGGGTCGAGGAGGAGTCGACCTGGTAGAACCGCTGGAACAGCTTAGACAGGTGGTCATGGGCGATCCCGATGCCCGTGTCGCGCACCTCCACCCGCCACTCGGCGTCCATGGCCCTCAACGAGAGGGTGATGCGTCCGCCGGCGGGGGTGAACTTGATCGCGTTTCCGAGCAGGTTGAGCAGCACCTGGGCGATCCGCCCGGGATCGGCCGTGATCGGCGCCGCGGCATCGGGCAGCCGCATCTCGACGCTCAGGCCCTTCTCTTGCACCACGGGTGAGAGGCTCTCGAGCGTCTCGGCGATATTTTCCGCGAGATCGAACGGCTCCGGGACCAGCTTGAACGAGCCGGCCTCCATCCGGGCGAAATCGAGCAGATCGTCGACGAGGCGCGCGAGGCCCAGGGTTCCGTGCTTGATCTGTTTGACGTACTCGTGCTGAGCGCCGCTCAGCTCACCGGAGATGCCGTCCTCGAGGAACTCCGCGTAGCCCTGGATCGAGGTCAGCGGCGTGCGGAGCTCGTGCGAGACCAGGCCGAGGAAGTTGGTCTTCATCTGATCGAGCGCCTTGAGCTGCTCGTAGGCCTCCTGGAGGCACGCGGTTCGCTCGGCGACGCGCGCCTCGAGTTCGCGTTCGTAGACGTCGCGAATGGTTCGCTCGCCCTCGAGGTAGGCGGTCCGCTCGGCCGAGAGGGCGTTCTGGAGGGAGACGGCCGCCTGGCCCGCGAGGATCTGCATGGTGGCCAGGTGATCCCGCGTGAAGGCATCGCTCAGCAGGTTGTTCTCGAGGTAGAGGACGCCCACCAGGTCCTGCTGGTTCACGATCGGGATGGCCAGCACCGATCGGGGGCGGCGCGCCTGAATGACCGGATCCCTGGTGAACGCCCCCAGCCGGCCGGCGTCGTTCAAGACGACGCTCGTGCGGCTGCGGATGACGTAGCGCACGAGGCTTGCGGGCAACCTGGGGTGCCCTTCGAGCGCCTCGGCTTGCAGCAGCGTGAGGGTCCCGTCGTCCCGGCTCTCGGCCTGCACCAGGAAGCCGGAGCCTTCCTCTTCTTCCTGTTTCAGCAGGAGGATCGCATGCTGGGCCCCCGCGTTCTCCTTGACGATGGCGAGCAGCTTCTCGAGCAGGCGCACCAGGATGACCTCCCCCGAAATGGCCTGAGTGGCCTTCCAGATGGTGGCCAGGTCGAGCACGCCACGCGCGACCAGCTGCGGGACCAGCCCCAGCGTGAAGTCGGGCGAGTCGGCATGCGCCACTGGCCCAGCGGCGCCTTCTTCCCGGGCGGGGGAGGGGAGGCGCCGATCGAGAGTCTCGACCCTGGCCAGGGCGCCCCAGCGACGATAGCTCTCGCGGGCATCAAGCAGGTAGGCGCGCCCGGCGGTTTCGAGGCCGCGATCGAGGTAAAAGCGCGCAGCGGCTTCGTTCGCGAGCGCCTCGTAACGGAAGAATCCGCTCTCTTTCGCCGCGCGAGCCGCTCGTTCGTAAAGGTCCGCGGCGCGCGCGGGCGTCCTTGAGAGGCGCGCGAGCTCGGCCTCCATCAGGAGCGCATGGAGGGCGAAGTTCGAAGGGCAGTGGCGTGCCCAGGCGCTCATCATCCGCTTGAATCGCCGAATGCGGCGCCAGGCCTCGCTCGAACGGGATCCGCCGCTCGAGGCGATCCGGGCCGCCGCCTGGAAGCCGTACACTCCGTAGTCGACCATGTACGGAGAGCCGGCGAGTGCCTTCATGCGGCGCTCGGCCAGCCCCAGCTCCCGCCAGGCCGCCTCCCAGTCCTCGTGGATGCAGGCGAGCTGGAGCTTGTACAGGTGGTAGATGGCGATGCCCGAGGAATAGCCGGTCGCCGTCATGCGTTCCAGGCAAGCAACCTCGTCGAACGCGTCATCGCCCAGGGACAGAAAGGCCTTCGTTTCGCCACGCAGGCTCAGCCAGAACTGGGTCGCGCAGGTGGCCGCGTCGATCGCGTTCTGGTAGTGGGTCTGCCGGGCGAGCTGCAGGTATCGTTGCCCCTGGGCCAGGGCCGTCGCGAGGTCGACCCGGGGGCTCCAGTGGTGAACGTAGCCGCAGGCAAAGGCCATGAACAGGAAATCGCCCGAGAGCAGGCCCGCCTCCACCGAGGTCTTGAACCAGGTGTCGAGGTTATCCCACGGCTGGCTCCAGCTGTGGCTGAACAGGCCGAAGAGGACGTGGACGCGGCTCTTCACCTCGCCGGCGTCGAAGCGCTCGGTCAAGCGAACGGCGAGCCGGCCGAACGCCTCGGCGCCCGAGAAGTCGCCGAGCCCCGCGAGCAGCGCGGCGTAGCCCGAGTAGGCGGTGATCGCCTCGACGCAGTGCCCGTGGCGCATGGCCAGGCGAGTCTGCTTGAGCACGGTCGTCGCGAAGAGGGTGTCGTTGCCCGATAGGTAGGCCGGTGCCAGGAAGTCCCCCAGGATCTTCATGGCGAGCTTGATCGTGCGATCGCCCACTTCCGGGGCGTCGTCCAGCGCCTGGGGGCTGCGCCCGATCTGGGCGGCCTTGGTGCGCGCGAGCTCCAGCAGGACCGCGGCCACCCCGGGCCGGGGCCGGAGCTTGATGCCCAGGAGGTCGAGGGCGCGGATGCCTTCCTGGATCGCCTCGTCCATGCGGTTGCTGTACGCGTAGAGCCCGGCGGTCATGGCCCGGACCTTGGCGCGCTCGAAGGGGCTGCGGCTTTGCTCGAGCAGCTCCGCGCAGCTGCGCTCGGCGAGCGCGAACTCGCCGCACAGGTGGCCGCAGGTCGCGCTCAGCTCGAGGATCTCGCAGGCGAGATCCGCGTGAGCCGTTCGGGCGCTCGCCGGAAGGACCTCCCGCGCGATTCGCGCGAAGTTGAAGGCCGAACGATAGGCCGCCGCCTCCTTGGCCTTGCGCGCCGCGACCACGTTTAGCCTGGCGAGCGCGAGTCGCTCGCGCTGGCCGCTTACCAGGGCGCGCGCGGCATTCAGGTGCTGCAGGATGTCCGGCACGCGCCCGGCACGCTCGGGGTCTCCGGCCTCCGCGAGCAAGGTGCGCCCGAGCTGGAGGTGGACGCGGTGACGCTCCACCTCCGGAACCAGCGCATAGGCGGCCTGGCGCACGCGATCGTGGGAGAACTTGCATGCGATCGCCCGGGTGACGTCATCGTCCTGCCCGGCTGCCGCGCGTAGGAGCGCTTGCTCGTCGAGCGAAGCGATCAGGCCGGCGTTGAGGGCGGGCCAGAGGGCCGTCAGGATCCGGGAGGGGGGCTCGTCCATCGCCGCGCAAAGCAGGCGAAGGTCGAAGGTGCTGCCGATGCAGGCGGCCCTGCTCAGCAGGGTCTGAGTTCCCGGATCTAGGCGCTTCATGCGCTCGAGCATGAAGCCGACGACGTTCTCGCTGAGCCCCGCCTGCTGGACCTCCTCCGGATCCCAGCGCCAGCGCCCCGTCTCCTGGTCGAAGCCGACGACGCCATCCTGGTAGAGGGTGCGCAGCAGTTCCCTGGCGAAGAAGGGGTTGCCGTCGGTCCTGCGATGGATGAGCGATCCGAGCGCGCGCGTCCTTTCGGGGTCGGTCCGCAGGCCGTCGGCGACGAGCTGGTTGGTGGTGGCCTCGTCGAAGGGCGCGAGCGAAAGGTGCGTCACCGGGGACGCTTGAAGGAGGTCCGCGAGGGCGGGCGCGAGCGGGTGGTCGGCGCCGAGCGCCTCGTCGCGCAAGGCGCCGACGATGAGCAGGGCCTTGCCGTCACGCGCCTCCAGCAAGCTGCGAATCAGCAGGAGGGTCGAGGCATCCCCCCAGTGCAGGTCGTCCAGGAACAGGACGACGGGATGCTCGGGCCGGGCGAACAGCGCAAACAGGTGGTTGATCGTCGCCAAAAAGCGGTTCTGCTCCTCGGTGGGGTTGAGCTCGGAAAGAGGGGGCTGCTTTCCGATCAGGTGCTCGATCTCCGGCACCAGCTCGAGCGCAAGGCGCCCGTTGCCGCCCAGGGTCTCGTTGATCCTCGCCTTCCACTGGGCAAGGTAGTCCTCCGGTTCGCTCAGCAACCGGCGCACGAGACTCGTGAGGGCCTGAGAGACCGCGGCGTAAGGCACGTTGTGGCGGTACTGCTCGAACTTGCCCGCCATGAAGAAGCTGCCTTGCTCGCGCGTTTCCTCGGCGAACGCGTCGACCAGCGCGGACTTCCCGGATCCTGCCTGTCCGCTGATGAGCGCCAGGTGGGGGCTGCTCGATGCCGCATGAAGGCTCGCGCGCAGCGCATCGAGCTCCTGCTGCCGTGCGTAGAGCCGCTCGGTGAGCAGCAGGTGCGCCGCGACCTCAGAGCAGGCCAGTCGAAAGGGCGCGACGGTCCCGGTGGATCCCCACTGGCTGCTGCACTCCTCGAGGTCTCTCACGAGGCCGAGGGCGCTCTGATACCGGTCGTCCGGGTTCTTTGCCAGGAGCTTCGAGACCAGGTCGCAGAGGGGGCCCGGAAGGTTGGCGACGAGCTGATCCAGGGGGACTGGGACCTTGGTGAGGTGGCAGTACACCCACTCCATGGGATCGGTGGCGTGGAAGGGAAGCTGCCCGCTCAGGAGGCGGTAGAAGACGACGCCCAGCGAATAGAGGTCGCTGCGCTCATCCGGGCGGCGATCCATTCGGCCGGACTGCTCGGGCGAGAGAAAGGGCAGCGAGCCGAGCAGGTGCTGCGTCGGCCCGTGCGCCTCGCGCTCTGCTCCGACTCGCGACGCGAGGCAAAAGTCGACGAAGCGAACCTGCTGGTGTCGTGGGCTCCAGAGGATGTGGCGGGGGGTGAGGTCCCGGTGGGTGACGCGGCGGTGAAGGCGGGCAAGTGCGCGCGCGCAGGGGACGGCGAAGGCGAAAAAGCGATCGAGCGGCATCCTTTCGCCGGCCTCGAGCTGGGCGTCAATCGGTTCGAGGCCGACATCCGCCAGGACCAGGGCCAGGTTGTTCCGCCATTCGACCAGATCCAGGGCCGGGACGACCTCGGGGCCGTCGAGGGTGCTCAGCAGCTGGTACTCCTGCCTCAGGCGCGCGAGGTCCTGGGGGGCCGGATGATCGTGGTTGAGAACCTTGACGATGACCCGAGCGCCATCGGCATCGCGCGACCCCCGGTAGAGAAGCGAGCGGTTCGATCGGTGGATCTCTTGCGCCAACCTGTAGCCTGGAATTGACGGAAACATGAACCCTCGCTGTCGCCATGCCATGCAATACATACCCGTGGTAAGCAAGGGTTAGCAAGTGCAGATCGTCAATGCATCGTGAGGTTCGCCCGGCGCACGATCGCTAGGCAAACGAGGCGGCCCGCCGGAAGTAATCCGGCGGGCCGCCTCGTATTCGCCCTTAAGGTTGGGAGAGACTTGCTTTGCGGTGTTTCATGCAATCGCGGTGGGCCGGGCTGCGGCTGTCGCCGCTGCCCGGCGTAGCGAAGTCGCTCTCCGGGTAATAAACGGTTGTCCCTGCCTTCTTGGAGCACTTGGGACAGCTCTTCTCCATGGTTTTCGCGCCGGTGGCTTCATCCACGCGTCGCCGATAGAGGTTATCCCGGTTCGGATCCAAGAGCTTTGCTCGTCCTTGCACAATCGCCTCCTCTCTCGACTCAATGGCCGCAGGACAAGGGGCCTAGGCCCGCTTGCGGAAGTTGATGCGACCCCTCGTCAGGTCGTAGGGGGACAGTTCAATCTTGACACGATCCCCCTGCAGGACCTTGATGCGGAACTTGCGCATCTTACCGGCCAGGTGGCCAAGGACGACCACGTCATTGTCAAGCAACACCCGGAACATGCCGTTCGAGAGCGCCTCTTGGACGGTCCCCTCGAACTCGATCGTTTCCTCTTTCATTCGCCTCCAATTAGTAAGCAAAGGGACCCGCGTTGTTAAAACGCAGGCCCTAGCTTTAACAAGTGGTTTGTTGCGCCTGAAGTTTTGAATCAGCGCTTATTTTTCGATTATTATACACCCGTAAGGGTCGTTATGTAAAGATGGGCGAGGGCCCCCGCACCGGCCGGACGAAAGCGCCCGGCAAGCAGGCTCGTCACCACGTCCGACAGGTCGCCGAAGGTCCTGGGTTCCTCGGCGATCCTGGCACGCGGAAGGTTTCCGGGCGCGGCACATCGGCCATGGTGCCCGCCGCTCGCTTCCTATCGCTGCTTCCCTCTTGCCTGGCCGCCCTGCTTGCCGATCTCGGCCATGTGCTGGCGGTCCTTGCTCACGGCCTCGCCGCCCTTGCGGCCCGCATCGCGTGCTTCCTCCGACGTGAACTCGTGGGCGGTGCCCTTCTCGTGGGCGGCCTTGCCGCCCTTGCTCGCGATTTCGCGCTGCTTCGCGTCGTCCATCCCAGCAAACCCGCGATGGCTAGCCTTTTCCGCCATGATTCTCGCCTCCTCGCAATGCCGGTGCCCCCGCCGGCGAACTTCCCTGCCACCT